>NZ_JAYMXF010000006.1:0-1060 GCF_048055755.1 Phaeobacter sp. JH204B | reverse complement strand
AATCCAGAATATCCCATCAAGAACAAGCCGGTGGTTGGTTGGTTTGCGTCCGTTCGGGGCACGGGCAGAAAGGATGAAACGCTCAAAGAACACCCATTCTTCGTCCGACATAAGGTCTCGTGCCAAGCTGGTCTCCATCGCAGATACCAACTTGAATCACGTTCAGCGCTGCCTGTGAATCCCTTTTGTCAACACGGCCTAGTCGAGGACAGGGTTGACCTGATTTTGGAGCCACACTGCGAAGAAGTTAACGTTACCGTAGGGGATGACTCCGCCCTTGCACGCATATAGGGAGTGCAAAAATGTAACCGATTCTACATGACCAAATACACTCAATTCGTGTTGGAGCGTCTGAAGATGGGCTACTCAATGAATAACCAAGATACATAAACGGAGTGTTTGGCATGGCCATAGTTAGCCTCTTAAAGTTGCCTTCAGCCCTATCACTAATCTGCATCATAATGAGTTGTGAAGATAATATTAATTCCAAACACTCAGTGCTTTCATGCAGCGATAAAGACCCATCACAGTTGGTTGATGTTTACGACAGGAAACGACTGCAATCGCTAGCTTTGTTTGATAATTCCTACCTTTATGTTTCCGGATGTGTTTCCAAAGAGGGTTCTAGTAAAGTCGCCACCATTCAAAGCAGAACGCACCAAGGGGATTATATTGCAGAGATGGAATTGATTGGAGAGATGTCACCGGTGCAAGTGGAATATGACAACTTGCCAGAGGTTGTCACGGGGTATTTCGAAAAATTGGTCTCACAGTGTCGTGTGAGCTACAAGAATACGCCGCGTCGATTTTTTGGTAACTCCCTTCATTTGCCGCAGGGGACTGACGAACCGATTACCGACGGAAGTTTTGTAGGTTGCGAGCAATATGTGAAAAATAGATCAATAGCATTTACGCAAGATACCCAAGAAATCAACTCCATATATGTTTTTATTTTCGATAGAATAATCGACATTCAGATGAAAGAAGTCAAGCAATGAGTAGCATTAAAGTTGTCGACCCAAAAATCAACGCAGAGACGGTTATTTTTTCGAAATCTGGT
>NZ_JAYMXF010000005.1:0-77642 GCF_048055755.1 Phaeobacter sp. JH204B | reverse complement strand
CCGCCGGTCGCCTCAATAGCGACCGTGCGGCGGGGGCAGCTGAGCGGCGGGCCGGTTCTGCGCTACTGTCTGGTTATGAGGGCGCCAAAGAAATTGATCCCGCGCTCCAGGTTTGCAACCGACAGGCGTTCATTCGTTCCATGAAAACGCGCAATATCATCGTCTTCGACCAGGAACGGATTGATGCGATATGCGTTGTCCGAAGCCTGTGCGTAGTGGCGGGCATCCGTCGCCGCAATTGTCAGGCCGGGAACGGAAGCAATCTCGCCAAAAACCGACAGGATCGAACTCTCGATATCCTCGAACCCCTGCGCAGATGAGCTTGCAACAGGAGAGGCTTCGCGCACCGCCGCAGGATCAAAAACGATGTCAATCTCCGGGTCGTCAATGACCTTCGCGATATGCGCAATCACATGTTCGGCAGTATCCCGCGGATGAAGTCTGAAGTTGATCGTGGCGGTCGCCTCGGTCGGCAGAACATTGGCCTTGTTTGATCCGCTCAACATGGTTGGCGCTGTCGTCGTGCGCAGCATCGCATTGGTCGAGGCCGCATTCGAAAGCCCCGTTTCAAGCAGGGGGCTGAACAGCCATTGGTTCGCAAACAATGCGCGCTTGTCCAAGGTAAAGTGACGACCCAAAGCATCAAAGAACTCAGCCGTCACACCGTCAAGCCCACCTTCCAGCGGTGAATTCTGCACGCGATCAACCGCGCGGGCGATACGCCCGACAGCCGTCATCTTGGGTGGCAGGGCAGAATGCCCGCCCTCGGCCTCTGCCACCAGTTTCACTGTCAGAAAGCCTTTTTCGGACAGGTTGATACTTGCCACCGGCACATCGAGCCCGGGGATCACGTTGTCGAGTACAAAAGACCCTTCGTCCAATGTCCAGGCCAGTTGGACCCCCTGTTGGTTCAGATGTTTGGCGACAGACCGCGCGCCGTCGCCACCAACTTCCTCATCGCCACCGAAGCTGAAGTAGACAGACCGTTTGGGGGTGAAACCCTCTTGGATGAGATGCTCGGCCGCGCTGAGCATTGCGATCAGCGCGCCCTTGTTGTCCAACGTCCCGCGCCCCCAGATATAGCCGTCGGCAACCACACCGGCGAAAGGCGGATGATCCCAGCGATCCAATGATCCCGGTGCGATGGGCACGACGTCATAATGCGCCGCCAGAAGAACGGGGGCGAGGTCTGGATCAGTTCCCTGCCACCTCAGGAGCGGCGTGTTCGCAGCCATCATCTCCAGATCCACAGCTGCAAAGACGCCCGGAAACGCCTGCTGAAGAAAATCCGTGAAGGCGCTGAAATCAGCTGCATCGGGTTTGGTGCTATCGGTCTCAAACTGAATAGCCCGAGACAGCAACTCCGTCGCCTGCCCAATATCCGCACCCAGGCTATAGGCTGCCACATCGGTCCGTATGTCAGCCCGATATCGCATCGTATTGATCGCAAGGACGGCGAGCATGACCACAAACACACCCAATAGCCCCAGCAGGCTCTTTCGAAAAATCGTCCGCATGTCTCCGCGCCCTCCCAACACGCCCTAACCGCCGAGCAGAGACACAGTTGGATAACCTGTCAAAGATGACCTTACGACAGCCATCCCGAATTTCTGAAAGCGGAGCCCGAAGTTTGCCACCCCATCTCGAGATGTCGACCGACCGCCACACCATTACGGGACGCTGTGGCATGATGTGAGCGCCACCTGCGGACCAGGGATCATGACTGAACCACGCAGCACCCGTGCCGCCGCTTCTCAGGCTCCGCTTTTGTAGGCTATTTCCGATGGGCACCTGTCTCTTTGAACCGCACATCTCCATAGAAGATCACCCAGACCTTAAAGTCGTCAGTGAAGCTCTCAAAGCGATGCGGCACGTGGGCGGGAACGAAAAGCAGATCGCCTGGCCCGAATGGCACCAACTCGTCACCGCGCGAAAAAGTACCTGTACCGGTCGCGACAATATAGAGTTCATCCCGCTCATGCGGTTTCTGTTTGTCCGTGCCGACAGGCGCGTAGAGTTCCACGGTCACCTCAGGCGTCTCGAACACGACGTCAAAGGGCGCAGCTTCGGTCAGCTGTCTAGCAACATCAGAAAAAGGGTGTCGTACCACGTCGCTTGATCTTGCCGATGTGGTTCGCGCAGCTGATGTCTGCGCGGATTTGGTGTTGTCTGTCTTACCGGTCATCGTTTCCCATCCGTTTGCATGGTCTTATCATCAATAGCAGGTATCCGCTTCAGCTTCGCCCAATCATCAGGCGCATACCGAAGACGATCCCCTTTGAATTGGACAGGTTGACGAGCGCACCGAGCCGCCGCGTGTCACGCCGCCCGGCGACAGCCCCCCCGTAAAAGGTGCCACCGCAGCCAAACCAATGATTATCCCGCAAGCGACCTTATCCTTCCGTCACAGTCCGTCTTTCATCGCGATGGCCTGTATCTTGATTTTTGCACCATAAGGCAGTCGCGCAGCCTCATAGATCGTCCTTGCCGGAAACTGTGAGAACCGCGTTCGGCAGACTTCATTTACCTCCGCCAGATCCCGTTCAATGTCAGAAAACGCGATATCCACATAAACGATCTCTTCCAAAGAGAACCCCGCTGCGGCAGCGATTTTAAACACCAGATCGAAAGCCCTGTCAGTCTCTTCAGCTGCGCTGCCAGGTCGGTAGCCGTCCTCATATACGGCCAATTGACCCGAGATATGGCAGGTATTCCCAACAACGACCGCTTGAGAAATCGGAGAGCGTGATGTGGGGACACCCGGGACGTCGGTGATAAATTGGCGTGGCATGTGCTGGTCTCACTGCAAAGGAAGCTGTTGACAGCATTCTAGGCTGCATGACTGATGTCAGACGTGACCATCTGCCTTCAAAATCAGACAAAGCGCCCTCAATCTGTTGTCATCATGGGCCTCTGCGGCGTCCTGCTGATGGACGTGGCCGGTCCCGCACAGGTATTCACATCCACAAACAAGATCCTGGGTTGGCAAGCTTACGACATTGCCATCGTAAGCGAGGACGGCGCGGATGTTGTAACCGACACAGGATTGACCCTCCGCGCTCATGGATCCTTCGCAACCATGACCCAGGCGGATGTCTTCATCGTTCCGGGCGGCCCCGTTGTCGATCAACGGCTTGATGATCCGCTCCTGCAACGTTTTCTGACGCGAATGGACCCTCACGTAAGGCGGTTCGTTTCGATCTGCTCAGGTAGCCTCCTTACCGCCTCCGCCGGGCTATTGAACGGTAGAAAGGCCTCGACACATTGGGAACGGGTAGACTTGGCCCGCGCGCGGTTTCCGGGTGTCAATTGGCATCTGGACGAAATTTTCACCCATGACGGCAAGTTTCATTGTTCGGCAGGTGTGACGGCCGGGATTGATCTCGCCCTTTCACTTGTTGAAGTGGATCACGGACGGCGGGTTGCCCTGGGCGTCGCTCGGGAAATGGTGGTGTTCATGCAAAGGCAGGGAGGACAATCTCAGTACTCAGAACCGCTCAGGGCACAGGCGACATCAAGCAAGCGTTTGACCGAACTCTATAACCTCATCGAACAAGACCCGAGCGCCGCCTGGAGCGTGTCCAGGATGGCCGAGATAGCAGGCGCGACCGAGCGGACGCTGCACCGCGATTTCACACATGAATTTGGCCAAACCCCCTCGCGCTTCGTCGAAGAGCGGCGGCTTGCAGTCGCCCGAATATATCTGGAACGCAGCAGGAAACCCATTAAGGAAATCGCCGCGCTGTCAGGATATATGACTGAACAGAAAATGCGGCGCAGCTTCATGAAACTGCTAGGCATACTGCCAACCGACTATCGGAACCGGTTCGGGGAAACCGCCATTGGTGGTGACCACAGCAGTCGCTGACAAAGGGCGCCCGACCGATGTCGCCGGAGTGTATCCGGCACGCTTCAACCTGCTGCAAGGCCGGGTTGCCTCCGAACCCCCCTGTGAGCTGCGGCCTGATCGGTGTCCTTTGACTCCCAACAGCGAATAGACACTGTCAGCTCAATGTTGTGAGGGCGATGCAGTGCCCCTTTCATGGTCCCCCTCGCGGCAGGCCACTACATTGCCAGAGAGATCTGTCGGGCGAGGTCCGCCAGGGCCAGGGCGAGCGCATCGGCGGTTGCGGATGGCCCTTCACCGCTGACGGGTGTCTGGATGTCGAAACGCTTAACAAATTCCCGCACTGTGCCTTCGGGGGAGGAGACCGCGAACTGGCCTGTCAGCTCGAATACTCCGTCAGCACGCGCATAGGCCTGGTCCACCCTTACATCCAGACGGGCGTCAGGGCCGGTGTTCAGCGGCCAGGGTTCGATTGCGGCAGAGGCGCCAGTGCGTTCCGTCAGCCCACGGGCCAGGGCGGCGGCTATGCCGCGAGCCGGATCATCCGCCCATTGCGCACCACCAAGCGCAAAGAGCGCGCCGCCTTCCCCCTCGGCGACCATATCGGACGCAGCCGCATAAGACGGCAGAGAGGCCAGCCGGACCTCAATCGTACGGGAGCGCAGATTGGCTATCTTCTCGCCCGGGGCCGCAGAGATCAGATACCGGGCATCATTGGTCGGAGCACAGGCTGCCATCGCAAGAAGGGTCAGCGTCAGGAACATGGCTTTTTTCATCTTACTTTCCAAACAAAAGGGAATTCGGGTCACGTTCAATCTTGCGGGCAAGCTGGGAGACCGAACGGGCGGCCGATTTGAACTCCCTTAGCGCATCCAGCGCTTCGGAGTTGAAGTTCGAGCGAGCGCCATAGGCTGTGATCAAGGTCTCGGATTGTGCGACCAGCCGTTCAAGCCGGGCTGAGAGCGCCGGCAACCCCTCGGCTGCGGCCGCGACGGTATCGGCAGCACTGCGGGCCGAGGCCATTGTCGCATTGGCGTTGTTTACCAGCCCGCCGCTGCGCAGCTCCGACAGGGTGAGGCGCATTTCATCCAGCGCGCTCGTCAGGGCCGGAGGCAGCGCGCGCGCGCCATCGGAATCGATCATGCTGTCAGCGCTTTGCATCAGCTGGCTGGCGGACCGGATAAACTCTTCGGCTTCCAATGCGTTGGCTTTGGCTGCCAGGGCGCGGAAATCGCTGACCAGCGCCGGCAATTCCTCCGATGCCGCCGCGAGGCTGGATGCGGCCTGGCTGCCCTGCTCCAAAGCCTCTGTCAAACTGGCCACCGCTCTGCCTTGCTGCAACTCAGACAGAATATCGCGAAGGTCAGCCACAGCTGCACGCAGCTCCCCCGGCAGCGCCCGCGTCTCCGGGTCCGCGACCAGCGACCGGGTCTCATCCAGCAGGGCCACCGCCGCCGCAGGCGCCTGCCGGGTACTCTCAGCGGAGGCCAGGGATTCAATGCTGGCCAAGGTCGCGATCGCCTGCGCCATCAGTTCTTCGACGGGCAGCTCGCTGATCCGCTCCAATGCGCCTTCTGCGGTTGCGGTAAAATCGGGCAGGTCCGAGGGCGCACTGGGCAATTCGGGGAAGGGCTCCGCGTTGCGATTGAAGAGTGCAGGCTCCGCCGCATCCAAGGTGACCAGTTCAACAATCAGCTCAGAGCTGAACAGCCCGGCCGCAGCCAGCCTGGCCCGCAGACCGCCTGCGGTCGCCTGCTCTAGAAAATCCAGCACTTCGGTTTCGCCCGCTCCCGGCGGCAGGCCCATCAACGACGGTTCAAGCATCAGTTTGGCAATCAGCCTGACCTCTGCCTCGTTGGTTCCGTTCTCGATCGCGGCGTTCAGACTGCTGACCTCGCCGACCTTCACCCCGCCAAGTTTGACCGCGGCACCGCTGGTCAAGCCAGCAACCGACTCGCCAAAGGCAACCGAAACCGCGACCCCGCCCGTCAGCGAACGGGCAAAGGCCGTGCGGCGGGCTGCGGCCTCATCCGGGTGGATGTCGAAGACGGCGCCCGAACTGACCGGTCGGCCGCCATCGAATACCGTGTCGAACTCGATCCCGCCTGCCACCAGCGAAGCGATGCTATCCACATCAAGCGACAGCCCGCTGGCGCCAATGGAAACCGAGAAGCCGGATGTATCCCAAAAACGCGTCGCCGAATTGATCCGCTGGTCATGGGGCGCCTCGATAAAGGCATCGACAACAATGCTGTTGCCGCTGACGGTGAGACGCGGGCTTTCCAGCCGGCCAACCTCGATGCCGCGGAAAAGCACCGGCGCGCCTTCGGAGATCATCCGCCCGTCGTTGGTGCGCAGGGTAATCCGCCGCCCACCCCGGCCCGGCTGCACAAGGGGCGGCCGGTCGGCCCCTTCAAAACTGATTTCGGCACTGCCCCGGTCCTGGTCCCAGGCGCCTTCGATGTAGACGCCGGACAATACCGTGCTGAGACCCGAGATCCCCCGCGCGCTGACTTCAGGGCGCACCACCCAGAAGGCGGCATCCTGATCCAGATAAGGGGCAACCTTCTTGTCGATACGCGCCCATACGGCGACCTTGCTCAGGTCCTCGGCAAACCCCACATCCTCGACCTGGCCGATAACAACGTCGCGATAGCGCACTGTCGTTTCATTGGCCACGATGCCGGAGGCGTTCTCAAAAGTAATGCGGATCAGGACGCCGCGATCACTATAGGCCTTCCAGGCTACCCCAAGCGATACGGCCAAAGCAGCCAGCGGTACCAGCCAGACCAGAGAGAGATTCCGCCAGGGCGAGACACGCTGCGCAGCGATGGTCATCGGGGCGGGTTCAGGGGTGCTCATTCATATTCTCGCTTTTCCGCGTTCCAGATCAGGCGCGGATCGAAACTTTGAGCTGCCAGCATAGTGAAGGCAACCGACAATGCAAAACTGACCGCTGCAATCCCCGGCGTGATGGCCGCCGCAAAATCCAGCTGGACCAGGGCGGTCAGGATCGCCACGACAAAAACATCGATCATCGACCACCGTCCGATGAATTCGACAATCTCGTAGAGCACCAGTCGACCATGGCTGCCCAAGGCTGCGGGCCTTCGGACCGAAACTGCAAGATAGGCGATGGCCAGGAATTTTGCGACCGGGATTACGATGCTCGCAAGGAAAACGATAAAGGCAACCCCATAGGCGCCATGGCTGAACAGCTCGGCTATGCCGCCAATCAGTGTATTCTCGGAGCTGCGACCAAAGGTGGTGGTCCGCAACATCGGGTATAGGTTGGCGGGAACATAGGCGATCATCCCCGCCACGAGCCAGGCCCAGACACGCTGGAGGCCACCCGGCCCGGCAGGCTCCAGGCTGCTGCCGCAGCAGCCACAGGACCGCGCGCCTCCGGGGTTCGCCGTGCCGCAGGCGCGGCAGCCGACCAGCCCGGCCGCAGCGGCGGTCAGGAAGCGCTGCGCGTCTTCAGTGTTTTCCATACAGTCAGCCTGCAAATCGAATTGTCGGTCAGGATTGTCACCACCAGCAGCGCTGCAAAGGCCCAGAACGCAGGCCCCAGCCCGACCCGCGCCAGGCCGGAGACTTTGACAAGGGCCACCGCCACACCGATGATGAATATCTCTGCCATCGCCCAGGGTTTCAGCTTCTCCGCCCAGCGATAGACAGCTGCAGCGCGCGGCGCAGGGTGCCAGCCCAGAGCCATCGGCGCCAAGGTGTAGATCAGCGCGCTGAAGCGTGCGGCAGGCAACAGAACGATCAGGAGACCGGTCGCCAGAGACAGCGGCGCCATCGGCCCGCGCGAGAAGGCCAGGACCGCATCCAGCACCGAGGCCCGATGAGACAACCCTTGCGCCTTCAGCTCCAGAAACGGGAAACCGGCAGCGGCGACCAGCAGAATCAGAGCGGTCAGCGACAACATCGCGATCCGGGTCATGGCACCGGTTCTGGGGGCCGCCAGCACCGTGCCACATCGGGCGCATCTGGCCACCGTATGCGCCGTCACAGCCTGGTCGCGGTGCAGCACGTCGCAGACAGGACAGGCAATTAGCTGTTCGATATCCATATCATCCCCACCCAGCCAAGCTGCGCAATCCGCAACGATTCGGATGTTACTCTGCCTCGGCCTGCGACGGGAGCCTTTCCTCTTCGGCCCTCCGGGCGACGCCGCTCCTATCTGGTCATCAATGCCCTTCGCGCCTGCAAGAGCTTGCTCGCGCCCGCCCCTATGATCAGCTCGAATGTCGTCAATCGCCAAGCGGTTGCGGGCCTGTCCGGCCATGGTAGGCGGTCAGGGACGCACGAATGCGCCTCAGGTTTTCCTTGGTCTCACTGGACTGTTCCTGCGCGACCATCATGGCAAGCGTGTCGATGATGGCCAGATGCGCATAGCGGGATGCGGTTGGCTTATAGATGTCGTTGTCTTCGGGCAGATCGGTGTGAATTGAGATCTTTGTCTGCAATGACAAGCGTGTTTCGGGTTTCGTCACGCTGATGGTTGTTGCGCCATATCCATTGGCGACTTCTGCAGCCCCCACAATTGCATCCGCTTCACCGCTTGCCGACACCAGAAACAGAACGTCTTCCGGACCAAGCGCAGCCGCGCGCATTTGCAGGACGTAGCTGTCGCTGACAAAGAATGACGGGATGCCAAGGCGGAAAAACCGGTTCGATGCTTCCTGTGCGACTGTCGACGATCCACCGCCTATTCCGGCAAACAGAATTTGGCGTTTCCCCAGAATCCCGGCTTTGGCCTGCATCAGCTGGTCGACATCAACCTGACGCCGCATCACATTCAGGGTGGCAAATACCGCTCCCAGAACCTGATCGAGCGTTGAATGGCCTGAGTTCGATGAATCGTCTGCGTCGCCGAACAGATATTGGGCACTGACCGCAACATTCTGAGCGAGCCGCAGCTTGAAATCCCGGTAGCCCTCGCAACCAAGGCTGCGACAGAAACGAATAACCGTGGGTTTGCTGACACCGCATTTGTCTGCCAGATCCCCAATTGTCATCGAGCTGATGGTATTGAGGTTCTCCAGCACAAAATCCGCCACCTTCTGCTCCTGCGACGCAAAACTACCGTCGGTGCGACGTAGGACGGAGATCAGATCAACGGGGCTCAGCTGCGCGTTTTGCGGCGGGATATCTCGGTTCTGCAGCGAGTTGGCGGGGCTTTTCAAGTTTCAGTTCCCTCAGAAGGTGCAACGGAACTAAGTTACACAGGGCGCAGAATTTCCGCAAGATGGGGTCGCCATACGAGGGTTTTAGCAGCAACAACGGACCTTAGTAACAAATTTGTCTTGATAGTCACAGTTTTCCCTGCAATTGTGTAACTCGGTTACGCTACCGGCCTTTTTGGGAGGGATATTCATGCGACAGGCGTTTGCGCAGACAAGCGCGAAAATCAATGCGGTGATCGAAGCGATTGTCGCGGCATTGATGCTGGCCCTGGTGCTGGATGTCTGGCTGGGCGTTATGGACCGCTACTACTTTCACTGGCAGCTCCCCTGGCCCGAAGTGATCGCCCGATACCTCATGATCTGGGCCGCGATGCTTGCAGTGTCCTCCGGCATCTCACGCCGCGAACACATCGGGCTGACCGCATTTATCCATGCCATTCCGGCCCGGATGCGTCAGGCGCTTCTGATACTGATGGATGTTCTGACGCTGCTGCTGTTTCTCTACGTCGCCTATTACGGCGTCGGCTTCGCGATGAGCGGGGCCCCGCGTGACGCGATGATATTCGGGATGAGCCTGGCCCCGTTCTACGCCGCAATCCCCGCCGCTGCTGCCATCTGTTGTGTGCAGATCCTGCTCGTCCTGGTGCGTGATCTGGGCACCTATGTCGACCGCCCGCCGGTCATGGATCCCGGCCAGGCTGAGGAGCGATAGCATGATCGTTGCCGCCGCATTTGTCGTTCTCGTATTGTTTGGCATGCCCATTGGTTTTGCTATCGGTCTTGCCGGGGTTGTCGGCCTTATCGAGATGGGGGGCGGAAACTTTCTCGCGGTTGGGCCGAGCAAGATCTTCAACGGTCTCAACATCTTTCCGTTTCTTGCCATGCCGTTCTTCATTCTGGCCGGCGAGATCATGAATGACATCGGGATCACCAGCCGCCTTGTCAAACTCGCGCAGGTTCTGGTCGGGCGGTTCCGTGGCGGTTTGGCACATACCAACATGCTGGCGTCGGTGTTTTTTGCCGGGCTGACCGGATCGGCCACGGCCGACGCCGCCGCTTTCGGACGTACGCTTGTGCCCGCCATGGTCCGGGAGGGCTACAAACGCGACTACGCCTGTGCCGTGACCGCTGCTGGGTCAATCATCGGGCCGACCATTCCGCCATCGGGTCTCATGGTGGTCTACGGCTCATTGATGGGCGTCTCTATTGCGGGACTATTTGCGGCGGGTGTTCTGCCCGGGCTGGTGATCTGCCTCGTCTGCATGATTGTGATAGTCATCGGCGGCAAACGCGAAAACCTGCCGAAAGCCATCCGCGGCGCCACCCTGCGAGAAATCTGGGAGACATTCCTGTCCTCGCTTACGGCGTTGGCGATGCCGGTTATCATTCTGGGCGGTATTCTGGGCGGTGTCGTCACGCCAACCGAAGCGGCCTCTATCGCGGTGGCCTATGCGCTGTTCATCGGCGTTTTTGTTTACCGGACGCTGACCTTCAAGAGCTTTTACATGATGCTTGTGCGCACCGCGCGCATCATGGGCGTTATCTTTGTCATTATCGCCTTCGCAGGCATTCTTGGCTGGTGGATGAGTTTCGAACGTATCCCCCAGTTGATTGCCAAGACCGTGCTGAGCCTCTCTGACAACCGCTACATGGTCATCGCCATCATTATCGGCCTGCTTCTGCTCATCGGCATGGTGATGGATATCACCGCCATTCTCATCATCCTGGCACCTGTTCTGGTGCCTTTGACCGAAAGCGTCGGCCTTGAGCCGATCCACGCTGGGATCATCTTTGTTCTCGCCCTCAACATCTCGCTGATGACGCCTCCGGTGGGGGCCTGCCTCTTCGTTCTGTCGTCCGTCACCGGTGAAAAACTGGAGAGAATTTCGATCAAGCTCCTTCCGTTCCTGATCGCGGAAATCGGCATCCTGTTCGCCTTTGCCTTCTGGGAGGACGCGGCCCTGTGGCTGCCCAGAGCGCTTGGCTACGCCCAATAAGACGACCCAACCAACCAAGAACCAACTGGAGGAAAAAATGAAATCTCTTTTCGCGGGACTGGCCGTCGCGGCCATTACGACGGCAAATGCTGCCAGCGCAGAAAGCGTCATCCGCTTTGGCCATGACAATAAAACCGACCCATTCGAAAACCCGGCACATGCTTGTACCGCCGTGTTTTCGAACCTCGTCGCCGCCGATACCAATGGCGCGGTGACCGTCGAAGTTTTTGGGTCCAACCAGCTCGGATCTGCCGCCGAACATGTGCAGCAGCTGCAGGACGGTATCATCCAGGCGACACTGACATCGACTGGGGCGCTGGCCAGCTATTATCCGCGCATCGACATTCTGAACCTGCCCTTCGCATTTACGGGTAACGCGTCCACATATGCGGTGTTCGACGGTCCCTTTGGTGAGGCGCTGAAAGCCGATATCGAAGCAGAACTGCCCGGCGTCGTCGTCCTCGGCTTCCCGGACACCGGCGGATTCTTCGCTGTCACCAACTCAAAACGACCGATTGCCAATCTCGAGGATTTTGACGGCATTCGAGTGCGCACCATGACGCTGCCATCGCACCAGAAAATCATGCAATCGCTTGGTGCCGAAGCCTATCCACTGTCCTGGGGCGAGGTCTACTCGGGCCTGCAAACAGGTGTCATCGACGGTCAGATGAACCCGGTTCCAATCATCTCCTTCGCAAATTTTGCCGAGGTGCAGAAGTATATGACACTGACCAACCACCTGTTCTCGCCATACACATTCCTGATGAACCGCGCATTCTATGAAGGTCTGACAGATGACGAACGCGCAACCATCCATACCGCCGCAGAAAACTGCGTCGTGGCCAGCCGTGGCCTGAGCCGGATCATTGAGGCATCCGATCGCGGCCTTGCCGGGCTGATGGACAAAATCGAGGTGACCGCCCTGACAGCCGAGCAACGCACCGCGATGGCAAAGGCGGCTCAGCCTGCGTTCGAAGCACATGTCGCCGAAAACATGGATGACAAGGCGCGCGAACTGCTCAGCCAGTTCCGTGATGCCGTCTCCGCGGCAAACGCTGACGCCTATCTCGATTGATCCTCCCTTCCGCCGGAGCAATCCGGCGGAAACGCCCACCGGAAGCCAAGACACACCTCCGGCATCTTCCTACGGATTGGACCACAACAATGCGGATCTTCTGCGCATCTCTTGCGACCGAAACGAATACGTTTTCCCCGTTGCGCACGGATTTTTCCAATTTCGAGCAGAGCTTCTACGCCCCTCCGGGAAAGCACCCTGACACTCCGACCCTGTGCAGCGCCGTCTTTCCCGCGCTTCGCCGAAGATCCAAAGAGGAAGGGTTTGAACTCATTGAAGGAACCGCCACATGGGCCGAACCCGGCGGGTTGCTGAATGCGTCCACCTGGCACCAGCTGAAGCAGGAACTTATGGATCAGGTCCGGGCGGCACTGCCTCTGGACGCCGTGGTGCTTGGCCTGCACGGGGCCATGATCGCCGAAGGCTGCGTCGATTGCGAAGGATCGCTTATCGAGAGCGTGCGCCAGATCGCCGGCCCCGAGACCACAATCGGCGTCAGCTTCGATCCGCATAGCCACCTGAGTGATAAGCGGGTGAAGAATGCCGACATCATAACGGTGTTCAAGGAATTCCCGCACACCGATTTTGTCGAGACCGGTGAAGCCTGCGTAGACCTGACCCTGCGTAGGGCCCGTGGCGAAATCACACCAACAAAAGCAGTCTACGACGTTCGCATGATTGATGTCTTGCCGACCAGCCGCAACCCGATGCGCGGATTTGTCGACAGGATGAAGGCGATGGAAGCAGCGGGCGAGGTTCTGTCCGTCTCAGCCATTCACGGGTTCATGGCCGGGGATTCCCCCGATCTTGGCGCAAAGATCATCGTGATCACTGACGGCGACCTGCCAAAAGCTGAGAAAATTGCCCGCGAGCTGGGGCAGGAGTTGTTTTCATTTCGAGGTATCGCCAAACCCGAATATCTGCCCCCCGCTGATGCTCTGCGACTGGCCCAGAATGCACCAAACGGCCCCGTGGTCATTGCCGATGTCTGGGACAATCCGGGCGGCGGCGTAGCTGGTGATTCCACGCTGATCCTCGCAGAAGCGCTACGCCAGGGCATCACCTCTGCGGCCTTCGGCACAATCTGGGATCCCATTGCCGTCCGCCTGTGTCACGCCGCCGGGGAAGGTGCGGAACTGGAGCTGCGATTTGGCAGCAAGACCTCTGCATTTGCCGGTGATCCGATGGACGCCGTCGTGACCGTTCTTCGCAACCAGCACAACGCGGTGCAAAGCTTCGGGACCTCGGTTGTTCCACTGGGAGATTGTTCCGTCATCAGGGTCGATGGCATCGAGGTTGTGCTGAATACCAACCGCAGTCAGGCATTCTCGCCGGATCTCTTCACCAATCTGGGCATTGATATCCACAGCAAGAAAATTCTGGTCGTCAAATCCACCAATCACTTCCACGGCGCATTCTCAGCAGTTGCATCCAAGATCCTCTATGCCGCTGTCGACGGGCCCTATCCGAATGATCCCACCAAGACGGCTTACAAACGGCTGACCCGCGCGATCTGGCCGATTGCGGAAAACCCGCACGCATCGGAGGGCTCATGATGTTTTCCCAGATCGACACACCGGCAGTCCTTGTCGACCTTGATATTGCCGAAGCGAATATCGACCGGTTTCAAGCCCATTGTGACAGGCACAACCTATCCCTGCGACCCCACATCAAGACCCACAAACTGCCATTTCTGGCGCGGCGCCAGATCGCGGCCGGAGCGGTTGGCATCACCTGCCAGAAGATCAGCGAAGCCGAGGCCATGGTGGCCGAAGGGGGAATTGACGATGTTCTGATCACCTACAATATTCTTGGCGAGCGCAAGCTGAAGCGGCTTCGGACCCTGTCAGAGCAGGTGAAGCTGAGCGTTGTCGCCGACAACACCGAAACTGTCGACGGCCTGTCCCAGGCCTTCGAAACCGCCGAGGCCCCGCTGAATGTGCTGGTCGAGTGCGACACCGGGGCCGGGCGCTGCGGTGTGCAAACCGCTCAGGCAGCTGAAAGCTTGGCCCGCTATATCGCCTCGCGCCCCGGCTTGGCGTTTCGCGGGTTGATGACCTACCCCCCTGTTGGAAAAGACGTATCCGTCCAGAACTGGCTCGCAGAGGCCAGAGCACGCATTCACGCAACGGGCGGGACAGTCAGCGTCGTGTCCAGCGGCGGCTCACCGGGCATGTGGCAGGCGCAGGATGTCCCGATCGCGACCGAATACAGGATCGGAACCTACGTCTACAATGATCGCTCGCTGGTGGCGCGGGGCATCTGCACATGGGATGATTGCGCTCTGACAGTCCTGGCAACGGTGGTGTCCGTCCCGACCGAAGATCGCGCAATCATTGACGCCGGCTCCAAAGTCCTGACCTCGGACCTTCTGGGCCTGAACGGTCATGGCCACGTAATGGGCCGCCCGGATATCCGGGTCGACAGCCTATCCGAGGAACACGGCATTCTGCGGGCCGAGGCGATCCATCTCAGCGTCGGCGACCGTCTAAGGATCGTTCCCAACCACGCCTGTGTGGTTAGCAACATGCTTGATCAGGTCGAGCTCATTCGCGGATCCACATCTCTGGGCGCCTGCCCCATCGCCGCGCGGGGGGCAGTCTGGTGACAGCCTCCCTTCCATACATCCAATACCCGGCTCCGCCGGGCCCTGATCTGCGAGGTGGAAAATGACTGATCTTGTCTGCCTCGGCGAACCCCTCATCGAGTTCAATCAAAAACCCGACGGGCAGCTAGTAATGGGATATGGCGGCGATGTCTCGAATGTTGCAATCGCGGCGGCGAGACAGGGCACGGCAACCTCCCTGATATCGCGCCTCGGCGATGATCGCTTTGGCCAGGCGCTGCAGGAGCTTTGGCACCGCGAGCATGTCGATAGCAGCCTGGTCTCGACAGTCGCAGACGGGGAAACCGGCCTCTACTTCGTGTTCCACGACGACCTGGGGCATCATTTTCTATATCGGCGACGGCACTCCGCCGCCAGCAGGATGACCCCCGACGACCTGCCAACACATGCCATCGGCACCGCTAGGATATTCTACGCCTCAGGGATCAATCTGGGCATCAGCAGCACCATGTGCGCCACAACCTATCACGCCGTCAGGACCGCGCGTGCGTCAAACGTGACCACGGCATTTGATCCAAACCTGCGGACTGCGCTTTGGTCACTGGAGGAGGCACGCGCCGTGACACATGATCTGATGCGCCACGTCGATATTGCGCTTCCCGGACTTGATGACGCCCGCCAGCTCACCGGACGTCAAAGCCCCGACGAGATCATCCGGTTCTATCACAACCTCGGCGCGCGCATCGTTGCTCTGACATTGGGTCGCGACGGCGTGGCGGTATCGGAAAATCAGGGGGTCACATTTGTTCCGGGGGCGGTTGTGGAATCGGTCGATGCAACCGGCGCCGGTGACTGTTTCAACGGCATATTCCTGTCCGAGCTTCTGCGTCATGGCGACAGCGTCAGAGCCGCAGAACATGCGAACCTCGGCGCTGCATTGTCCACCACCGGCTACGGGGCGGTTGCGCCGATCCCGCACAGACCAACACTGCAATCAAAAGAAGGACGTCCGACATGACCCGTAAAACAATCGAGCGCATCGGCCATGACAGAACCGGCGCCGGGGGACAGCCGCTGCCATTTTCCCCCGCCGTGCGCGCAGGCGATCTGGTGTTCATCTCAGGCCAGGTTGCGATGAAGGAAAACGGCGAGATCGAAGCAGGCGGCATCGAAAGCCAGACTCGCAGGACTATGGAGAACCTGATCGCAGCCCTCGCCCTGGCAGATTGCACCTTGGAGGATGTTGCCAAAATCGGCGTCTGGCTCGATGACCCGCGTGATTTCTGGACCTTCAACCGTGTCTATGCCAGCTATTTCCCAAACGGCGGACCGGCGCGGTCCACAGTGCGCTCACAGATCATGGTGGACGCCAAGGTCGAGATCGACGCCATCGCCTATAAACCCCTCTAGGACAAGCCAGCTTCAAACGAGAACCGTTCCTTCGGGATCGGCACACTCCTCACCTGCCAGAAATGCACCCAAAAAATCGCATGCAATACCGGCCAGTATCAGAGGCAATACCAGGTCACGAAGCAGGTTTTGACAGCTGGTCTAAACTGTCGCGGTCACTTAAACTCGGTGCACAACTGACAAGGTGATTTCCTGTGCCGTCAAAGCCTCCAAAACAACAGTCGGCAAGCGTAAAAGATGTTGCGAGACTGTCGGGAACATCGCTTGGAACGGTGTCGCGTGTTCTGAACAGAAGCGCCTCGGTGAGCGACAAGACGCGCGCGCAGGTTGAGAAGGCGATTGCAGAGCTGGGGTATGAACCAAACGCTGGCGCACGTCAGATGCGCAGCGGTCGCAGCGGGCTGGTCGGCGTCCTGCTGCCGAGCCTTGATGTCCCCTTCTTTGGAATTCTGGCGCAGGCGCTTGAGCAAGCCTTGTTTCAAAACGGCTACCACTGCCTGATCTGCAATACCGAGGAGAATGAAGAGAATGAAAAACGATATATCTCGACCCTCATTGGCCAGAAAGTGGATGGCATAATCGCAGCGTCGGTTGCAACGAACCAGAATTTCACGCGGCTGTCAGATCAGAATATTCCAATTATCGCCGTTGACCGTTCTCCCGACGAGATCGCGGTGAATCTGGTATCCGTTGACCACCGGGAAGGTGGGCGTCTGATGGCAGAGTATTTGTTGCGCCTTGGGCATCGGAACATTGGTGTCATTGGCGCGCCCACCCATTCAAGACCCATCACCCTGCGCCTGGAGGGGATCAAAGAGGCGTTGACGGCTCAGGGGCTTGAACCGGTCAGCGTGTCTCTTGGCGAAGAGCATAGCTTTGATACCTGTTTCGCCCTGGCGCGGGACGTGCTGGCGAAAAACCGACCAACCGCCCTGATTGGGACAACCGATATCGCGGCAATCGGCGCGATCCATGCCGCGCATGAACGCGGTCTGAAAATGCCTCAGGACATTTCTGTGATCGGGTTCGACAACCTGCCACAAAGCGCCCATATTTTTCCGACCCTGACCACCGTAAATCAGCCGATTTCATTGCTGGGAGAGCTGGCCGCAAAAACGCTTCTGAACCGGATCAACCCGGAGCGTTTCGCGAAACCGGATCTTTCAGCTCTAAGCTTGCAGATCGTCGAACGTGACAGCACCGGACCCGCACCCAAGACCCTATAGCGCGGCGATGGATATGCTGTAGCGGGTGTCAAATGGGCTATCCGGCGTCAGCATGCGCGACGTTTGCACACCGGTTTTTGTCAGGGGATTTTCTGTCGCTGAAATCGAGCATCCCAAATCAAATGCGGAACAAACGGGTTCGATCCCTAGCGCCCAATGGCGGCCGTTCCAAGGTGGCGCGTTTCGCCCTCCATTGCTGATCCACAGCATGAGCGAGGGAAAGACCTCTGCATCCCAATCAAGTGTGACGCGATAATCTTCGGCGCGGTTCTCCAGCGCAAAGGTTCCGTCGGTGCCGCTCAGGAGCAAAAGCGTCTCGGACCGGTCAGGATAGGGCAGCGCCACTGGATCAAACCCAAGCTCTGTCAGATCTTCCAACCGGAACGGCGCGGGGCGTGAAATACCGGGGGTGCCGCCGGTGTCACCGGGGTAACAAAAGACCCAATCATACACACCCGGACACAGACGCGCCTGTCCGGTGGCCGCTGGCAGACGAAAGACCGGATGCAACCCAATTGGCAGGCAGGCCTTGCGGCGCATATGGATGCCAAGAGCGATGTCTACCGCAGCCTTGCCGCTGACCCCGCTCACCCGCCGTGTCAGGTGATGGATTGGATCGGTCCCCGGATAGGCAATGTCTGCACGCACCGCCTGCGGGCCATCGGGTGTTATGCGCCAGTCGTGATTGGCGGCATACCCGTGCGGCCATGGATCAGGCATGCGGGAGAGACCGGCCCAATCCCCGGCCAGAGGACCCTGTGGCGCCATGCCAAGGGGAACACAGGGCCACTCTCCTTGCAGCCCGGCAAGCAGCGGCGGCACACCATTGGGCAACACCTCACCCAGCCAGGGTGCTTTATGCAAAGGCGCAATGCGGCGACCGTCCGGGAGGTCAAACTCAAGGTCGGTCAGCATCGCACCACATCGGGTGAGACGCGCACGCCCTTTATCCCAGTTGAGCCAAGTCACTTTCGGTCGATGAAAAAGTTGATGAAGACCGCGCCAAGGATCAGACCGCCTTTGATCACTTGCTGCACATAGGGGTTGAAACCCCACAGCGTCATCGCGTTCAGCAGCACGCCCAGAAACAGCACACCGATGAATGCGCCCCAGATCGTCCCCTTGCCGCCGAACAGGCTGATGCCGCCAATGATCACGGCCGAGATCACCTCAAGCTCCAGCCCGCGTGCAATGGTCGGATTGCCGGCATTGACCAGCGACGAATAGATAATACCTCCGGTTGCAGCAAAGACACTGGTCATCATCAGGCAGATGGTCTTGGTGCGCCAGACATTGATGCCCGACAGGCGCGCGGCCTCCATATTGCCACCGACCGCATAGATCGACCGGCCCAGCGCCGTGAAATTCGAGATGGTAAAGGTGATGGCAAAGGCAATCGCCAGCAGGAAAACCGGAACCGGAACACCCCAGAAACGGCCTGACCCGATGACGTAATACCAGCTTGGAAAGCTCGAAATCGGGACGCCATTGGTGATCAGGTTGGCCAAGCCCGCAAGGGTTGCCATCATCGCCAGAGACGTGATGAAGGTCGGCACCTGAACCAATTGCCGCAGTTTGCCCGACATGAACCCGACCGAGGCCGCAAACAGCAGCGTCCCGGCAAAGGCGGCAATGACGGTCCAGGTGGCAGGTTCAATGGCGTTTCCGGCCAGCTTCTCGACGATCCAGGCGGTCAGACAGGCGGACACGGCCACCATGGAGCCGACGCTCAGGTCAATTTCTCCGACAATGATCACCAGAGCCATACCAAAGGCAATCATCCCCGGGACGGCAATATTCCTCAGGATATTCAGCTGGTTGTTCAGGGTGAAAAAGCCCTGCGCCGTTGTCGCAACGATCACGTACAAGACCAGGAGGATCATCAGCATCGAATTCCGACGCAGATGGGAAATGAACTTGTCGTGCGTCATGGATCGCTCTCCTGTTGGGTTGTGGGTGCCGCCATGCAAGCTGCATAGATATCCTTGGCATCAAGGCCTTCGTTGATGAATTCTTCGGCGATACGACCATCCCGCAGCACAAGAATCCGATCGCAGCATTCGGTCAGATCCTCCAATTCGGTCGAAACAACGATCGAGCTCAGACCCTCGCGCGCCTTTTCCCAGATGAGTTCATAGATCTGGCGTTTCGCCTGCACATCGACGCCGCGCGCGGGTTCGTCAAACAACAGAATGTCGGGCGTGTTGTTCATCCAGTTCCCGACAACGATTTTCTGTTGGTTCCCGCCGGAAAGAGAAGAGACCGGTAACATCGGATCGCCGGCCTTGATGTGAAGCCCCGCAATCTGGCGGTCGACAAACGGCTTTTCTGTACGGTGACTGACCCAGCCTTTGGGTGCGATCCGATCCAGTCCGGCAAGACACAGATTGGCATGTGAGGACAACAGCTGCACAAGGCCGGAATGTTTGCGATCCTCGGAGGTGTAGCCAATCCCCAGCGCTTTCATCGTCGGGATATCGGGCCGCGCCACGATCTGCCCGTTCACTGATATCTCACCTTGATCCGCCACGATGGCCCCGAACAGGCAATGCAACAACTCGGTTCGTCCCGATCCGAGCATTCCGGCAATGCCAAGAACCTCGCCCGGGTAAAGATCAAAGCTCACGTCGTCGAAATGGGATGCGAGTGCAAGATGCCGCGCGCTCAGCACCGATGTTTCCCGCGTTATCGTCTTGGTCGGGCGCTGGAGAGGCGGAAGATCGCCAAACATCATATCAAGGATGACGGCCGGGGTGGCCTCCCTGATCGGCACCGAATCCACGAATTTTCCGTCCCGGATCGCTGTGACTGTATCCGCGATCTGATCCAGTTCAGACAGCCGGTGCGTAATATAGATGACGGTAACACCAAGCTCGCGCAGCCGACGCACCAGAGTAAAGAGTTGCCGAACTTCTGCCTGCGCCAGCGCAGAGGTGGGTTCATCCAGTTGCAGGACTTTGGGTCGAAAACTCATCGCTTTGACGATTTCGACCATTTGTTGCTGACCAACCGAAAGATCCGCAACGCGGGTTTGCGGCGCGATGTCCAGCCCACCAATCTCTTTGAACAGGTCGCTGGCATCACGACGCAACCGCGCCCAATCAATCAGGCCAGAGCGTTTGCGCGGTAGCCGACCAAGGAAGATATTCTCTTCGACCGACAATTCAGGGACTAGACTGAGTTCCTGATAAACGGTGGCGATACCGGCCCTCTGCGCTTCACGCGGATTGGAAAACCGTGTCTCGACAGTTCCAATACGGATCGACCCTGACGTCGGCTGGATCGCTCCTGACATCATCTTGACGAAGGTGCTCTTGCCAGAACCGTTCTTGCCAATCAGTGCGTGGACCTGCCCGGCTGTGAACTCGTGTACAAATCCGTCAAGTGCCTTGACCGATCCGTAGTGCTTGGTGAGCTGATCAAGGATCAGATTTGACACGGGTTACCTGCCTTTGCCTGTGATGATCAGTGAAACAGGGGGCCAACACGGCCCCCTGCCATTGTTTCTACTGAATGCTTTCCAGGAACGCGGTGACGCCATCCGCGTCGGTCCTGCTCAGAAGCATTGCCGGCACAGTGGTTTGTGCCTCGACTTCTTCGCCTGCAAGAATGGCAAGGGCGGCTTCGGCACCCATGGCACCCATCTGGAGCGGCGCCTGAGCAGTCACCGCCTGCAGAACATTGTCGCCCGCCAAAAGACCCCGACCCAGCTGTTCCGATCCGTCGATGCCAAAGACAAAGACCTCACCGGCACGACCCGCGTTGCGCACCGCCTGCATCGCCCCCACGGTGCCGCCTTCGTTTGCCGCGTAGATGACATTGACCTCAGGGTGGGCGGTCAGAATATCGGTGGCCACAGTAACTGCGGCTTCTGGCATCCAGGCGTCCTGCTCGGCCACGATCTCGATGGAATTGCCTTCAGCGACAGCATCCTTGAAACCGCCTGTCCGGTCGCCAGACTGTTCCGGCAAGAGCGACGAGAACGCCAGAATGGCGACATTTGCTTTGCTACCAAGGCTATCACTTACAAAGCTGGCGGCGGCAGCGCCGGTGGATGCCCCAAGATCACGGTTGGCCGTTGAGAAGGTCGCATGCGCAATGCTGGCATCCTCAAGGCCGCCGTTCAGGGCAACCACAACAATACCGCGGTCACGTGCGCGCTGCAAAGCAGGGCCCGAATTCGCGGCCGAAAGT
This sequence comes from Phaeobacter sp. JH204B, assembly GCF_048055755.1. Taxonomy (NCBI): domain Bacteria; kingdom Pseudomonadati; phylum Pseudomonadota; class Alphaproteobacteria; order Rhodobacterales; family Roseobacteraceae; genus Phaeobacter; species Phaeobacter sp. JH204B. The sequence continues at coordinate 56,132 of NZ_JAYMXF010000005.1, read as the reverse complement.
GGCGCAATCACGATCGCATCGACGCCGCGCGAAATGTAGGTATCAATGGCCTGAATTTCACGCGCCTGATCGCCGTCGATATTAATTTCCAGTACTTCTGCGCCCGCCGCTTCGGCGGTTTCGCGCACACCCGTTTGCAGGAACTGCATGAACTGGTCGCCCTGAAACACGATGCTGGCAATTACCGGGGCGTCCTGTGCGGTCGCACCGAGCGGCAGCATTGCCGTCATTGCTGCGGTCGTCAGTGCCAAAAAGCTACGTTTGGGGATGATAGTCATTGTCTTTTCCTCCTCTAAAGACAGTATTGACATCACATGAAGCTGGTTCATGTCGTGATGCCTTTTGTCTGCCGATCCAGTTGATCGGTCAGTTGGTTCAGATTCGGGATGGCTTCGGTGGCTGTGACCCCGCGCAAGGAGGCCCTTGCGATGGCATGGCCCAGTTCCAGGGCACGCTGCGGTGTCCAGCCTTCATGAAGCGCATACAAAATTCCGGCACAAAAGGCATCGCCTGCGCCCAAGGGGCTTGCGACCAGTTCACGCGGTAAGGGCACGACCGGGACGTGTGCGACCTGCCCATCAACCCCAATCCAGAGCGCCATTTGCTGGCAGTGAACGACCACGGCCCGCCGGACCCCGTCTTTGATCAGCGCCTTTGCCATCTCGATCATGTCCTGCATGTTCGGCGTCTGACTGGCGACAGGTGGAGTCTGGCCACTCGCGCGGGCCAATTCGATTTCGTTCAATATCAGATAGTCGATTTGTCGAATTGTCGCCGCGACGATCTTCGAGAAATCCGGGCGATCAACCGAAGCAAGATCAACGCAGGTGGTCATACCTGCGGCGCGGGCACGGGAGAGCACCCTCGCCGCAGGCGTGCTGCCATCATCCGTGATCCGATCCAGATCGGCCAACAGGGTCAGGTAGCCCAGATAGAAAATGCGCGCTTTATGGCTTTCAAAAACGCCCGTCGGGAAATCTTGATCAGACAGCACGTCATTGGAGCCGCCCTGATAGAAGAACGTGCGCGATCTTCCGGTAACAGACATGACATGGGTATGTGCCGTCGCGGTGTCTGGTTTTTCCGTGATCAGATGCGTTGGAAGACCCAATTCATGACAGTGCGCCTTGATAAATTTCCCGAAGTCATCCTGACCGATGGCGCCCATCGGCCAAAGCGGTAGCCCGGTTTCAAGCTTGGTCAGCGCCGTCACAACATTGGCCGCACCGCCACCCACGCCCTTGTCTTGCCCGTCGATGCGAACCAGATCGCTCTCAGCGGGCCAATGCGCAATCTCGTGTACGAGATCCACGATCCAGTTGCCCGCACAAATTATGCCTTCGCGCGTGGTCACGGGGTCGACCCCACTTCATTCCACAAGGGATGCACGGGTTGGGCATCTTCGGTTATGGAAGAAAACCGCCCCAGAGGCTCCAGAAAATAGTTGTCCGATCCGTCATCATTGACCTGAGACACTTCACCGCCCAGCACCATGCCGCTGCCTGGGCGCGCATAGAAGCGGTGATAAAGACCACATGGAATCGTGACACTTGATCCGGGTTTCAGGCATAGCGGTTCGTCCGGGTCCAGCCGGTGGACAAAGCCATCACAGCGCAGAACAATTGGATCATCGACACCGTCAGGCTGGCGGAACTCGATCATCAAATCCCCGCCGCCACGGTTGATGATGTCCTCCAGCTTAATCTTGTGGGTATGAAACGGAGTTTCCTGCCCTTCCCCGACGAACAACAGCTTTTCAGCGTAGGGCAGACTTGTCGCGTCAGACTGGATACCGTTGCGCAGGCAGAACAACACCAGACCGCGCCGCGCAAAATCGCCCGAGCCGAAATCCGTCACATCCCAGCCCATCTGATGAAGCTGCAACCAGTCGCCCAAGTCGGGATTGGCTGCAAATTCTGCGACATCCCAATCTGCCCATGCCGGCAACGACCAGCGAAACGCCTGCAATAGGTCCTTGGCGGCGCGAATGGCCTGATTGATCTCGGAGCGTTTCACGACGCCCTCCCGTAGTCGACAGAGACGACCCTGTGTTCGGTGCCTGCCCTAAGGGCTGCGGTCAGCACGGCATGGTGGTCCGCCGCTTCTGCGGGTGTTGCGCAATGAAATCCACGCGCATCGCCTCCGGCAAGCTCATCCAGAAAGGCGGCCCACATCTGTTGCAGAGCGTCCGGGAAACCAAATTCGAAAATGGCCCCCGTTATGGCCGGGAACAGGGTCTGAAATCCGATGTCCTGCACCTGCCAGATCTGATCCCCGCCGCTATAGTCCATCCACTGCCACTGGCGCGGGTTCTTGGTGGTGAAAAAGGCGCTTTTTTTGGTGCCAAGCACACGCAGGCTCCAGCTGTTGGAATCCCCGGGCGATATACGCCAGGTTTTCAGCACCAGAGGAAAGCCGCCCCCGGCATCCTCGACATGGCCAGTGATGGTGGCGTTGTCCCATGTCTCGCAGGGTACGGTCCCCCCCTTGCCATCCGGACGGGTCCGAAACCGGTTGACCAAAGACGCCGATACATGGGTCGGGCGCCACCCCAGTCGCAAGGGCACATGCAGCACATGCATGCCAAGATCGCCCATGCAGCCGTAGGCGCCATTTACCTCAACCATGCGTTTCCAGTTGATCGGCTTGTCCGGGTCAAGGTCCGAGGAATGCAGGAACGCGGCCTCAACTTCGATGATTTCTCCCAGATCACCGGATCGCACAAGATTGATGACCTTTTGCGCACCGGGATAGAACGGCATCTCGGATGAACACCGCACCATCACATCAGGATGCGCATCAATCGCCGCCTGAATACGGGCGTTTGCGGCCCCATCCATACCAAACGGTTTTTCGCCGAACAGGTGTTTTCCGGCAGCCATGATCTGCGGATAGACCTGATCATGCAGCACATGCGGTAGCGCGCAATAGATGGCCTCGACCTCTGGATTGTCGAGCATCTCTCGGTAGTCGGTCGTCTTTTGCGTCACGCTGGACAGATTGTGCGAAAACCAATCCATCAGGTCCGTGTTCGTGTCGCACACCGCGACAATCTCTGGCCGCGCTTTTGCTTCGGTCAGATGCAGCCAGCGGGCGGCAGTCGAGGCAAACTCGCGCCCCATAAGCCCGCAGCCAATGACGCCGAATTTGACGACGCGGCTCACGCGATCATCCCCAGGGCATCAGCCACGGAGGCGCCGTCATGCACCACCGCCATCAGCGCTTTGGTCATGCCTGCCGGGTCGTCGTGATGGATCACATTGCGGCCATAAACAATACCGCGGGCGCCCTGTTTCATCAAAGCTTCGGTCCGTGTCAGAATCTCCTTGTCAGAGACCTTGCCGCCACCGCGCACCAACACGGGTACGTCCTGGGCAATCTCAATCACACGGTAATACTGGGAAACATCGTCGCAAGGATCCGCCTTGATGATGTCCGCGCCCAGTTCCACGGCCTGACGCACCAAAGGCAGGATCTTTGCCAGATCGCCATCCACCATGTAACCACCACCGGCCTTGGCGTTGTCCTGCATCACCAGCGGCTCCACCATCAGCGGCATCCCTGCCAGATCGCAAGCGCGCTTCAACCGGTTGATGTTCTGAATGCAGGCCTGATGCACTTCGGGCTGACCGGGCAGCATGAGCAGATTCACCACCACACAGGCCGCATCGAGGGCCACAGCTTGCTCAACCGGGTCGGCTATCACTTCTGAAAACAGCGACCGTGGCAACGGATTGCCATAAACATTGGCAATGTCGGTCCGCAACACCAGCGCCGGACGGTCCTTGCCGGGGATTGCCTGCAGGATCGGCGCCGTCCCCGGTGGCAGCTGAATGGCATCCGGTGCCGCGCTCGCCACAATCGTGATCGCGGCCTGCATGTTCTCAATCCCGCCAAGGAAGGCGCTTTCATTGAACATGCCGTGGTCGATTGCCACGTCAAAGCAATTTCCCGAAACACCGAACAGTCTGTTCATACGTGCGGATTTCACCTGCGTCCCTCCTGTGGAATTTCCCTAAAAGATTATGGAAACGTTTCCAAATAGAAGGTTCGTTCTTCATCAACATCTTGTCAACAAATTTCTTCGCGAATTTTTTATGTTCTAAAACATACGGTTATAGGCGCACGGAGTGGAGCCCCCCGAGATCCTCGTACTAGATCTTCGGTTCATGACTGCGAAATGCAGGGCAGTTCGCCCAGCGCGTTAGCACGCTCGAAAGGGTGTTGGCCCGTGATCGGCCTGTCTTCATCGCTTTTCGAAAGTGCCGCCGCCGCGAGCAAAAAATCGTCAGCCAAATGCTGGCAGGCGATCGACAGATCGCCCCGCACATCTCGTGCTTCGACAAATCTGAGCGCAGTGACTGGACCCGGACCCGAGCCGACTTCGAGTGCGACGCCGAGAACAATCAACACATCTGCCCTGAAGGGCACGAGGTGAAGCAATTCCCCCGGAACTGTTCCGATCCGAACCGCAGGCCGACCGGCAGGGGCATCGCCATATAGCAGTGTTTGAAGCACACGTGTCAGGCCGCCCATCACAGGCGCGCTGCCGCCAGAATATGGATTTCCAGTCGATCAACCGGCGAGGAACCTGAACCGGCTCCTATTACATGGGTCATGCGGCGCAAATGACGAATTTCTCCTCGCCGCAACCGCCCACAATCTCCAGAAACTGGCCACAAACTATCCTGCGCCGCAGCAACCGCAATAAGCCAGACAAGAAAGGCACTCTCGACCATTTTCAGGGGGCGATATTCTGCACCAGAGAACCGGTCTATTTTCAGAATCGGTCCAAAGCGGCAACGCCATCAATGACTAAAATCCTGTACCGCGCCGCACTCCGCATAGGGAAACTCTGACATTCTCGAGCTCCGCCAATAGCGCCCGTTTTCAAGGACCGCTTTGTCTGCACCTGGCCCGACGGCCGCTATTGTTTTGAGACTAGACCCTATTCTTACTCAACCATGCTGCCCAAATGGCAAATGCCAACGCCAGTCCCGTTGAAGCTAGCATAAGCATAAGCAGCGTTTGTGCCCCGTTCGTCTGTGATACGAGGTTGCCCGTCACTGTGGTAACAACCGCACCGCCTGCAACTATGAGAGCGCCGCTCAGCCCGGCAGCGCTTCCGGCGAGATCTGGTCGAACCGACATCGCACCGGCATTGCATCCCGGCATGGTCATGCCGTTCCCTAAACCAACGAAGATCGTGCTCGCAAAGAAAATCTCCGCTGACATGATCTCCGATGCGAGCAACAGCAAACCGCCCACAATACCACTACACGCCATGACCCGGCCCGCAATCATCATGGTTGTTGGTTCGAAGTGTTTTCCAACCCGACCGGCCAAGAACCCGCCGATCATGAAGCCAACTGTGATGGTCCCGATATAGAATCCAAGTCCAGCGGTTGTGACATTGAAAGCGGACTGCGCAACAAGAGGTGCGCCTGTCAGAAAGATGTAGAATGCGCCGACAGAAAGCGCACCACAGAGTGCATAAGCCCAGAACAGGGGCTCACGGATAAGCATCATCGTGCCAGGTGCCGGAGTGCTGGCATCTGTTGCCCTTTGAGGCCTCGTTTCTCCGAGGTCGAACCAGCAAAGCAGCAGTAATCCGAAGCCCGCTACAGCATAGAAACCAAAGACGGACCGCCACCCAAATAAGGTGTCCAACACCCCTCCCAGCATGGGGCCGACCATAGGAGCAATCGCCATCGCCATTCCGATATAGCCGATCAGGCTTACAGCCTCCCGCGCCGTTCTCGTATCCCTAACGATCGCGAGAGAAAGCGCGTAACCGCCGACGATGCCGCCTTGGAGCATCCGGCAGAACAGAAAAGCCACGATGTTTGGAGCAAAAGCGCACCCCACAGAGGCGAAAGCGAAAACAAACAAAACCACCAGAAGGACCGGTCGTCTGCCGATCCGGTCTGACAAGGGCCCAACGATCAACTGAATAACTGCCGTTATTGCCAGATATCCGGACACCGCCCAGCTCACGGTACCGTAGTCGGTATTGAGATCGACAGCGATGTTAGCCAGAGCGGGTAGAAACATGTTGAGCGACATGGGCGAAAACCCAGTCAACAGGATCAATGTGATCAAATTCGGAGGTGTTCTTGCGCGGTTCATCTGATGCTCTGAGCAATAAAAACAAAAAAGCCCCCGAGAATGTCGGGGGCGCATGGAAACGGATATGGAGAACCCTATCGGACCATGCGCCTCTTGCTTGCTACATCGCTGACGAATTTGAAGGTCATGATCTCACTCCTTTGGGATCAAGCGTAGTAAGGATCGTTGACCCTGGCAACACGCAAAGCTGCCACCCATACACAGCGCAGCATCGGTCAATCCGGACTAACTGCACGCTTTCGCTGCGTCGCCCATGGCTGGCCGCCCTAGGTCTCTAAGCAAAGATCAGGGAAAAGCTGCTCTGGCGTGGTATTGCAAAGCAACGGCCCGAGCTTGCTCGGTCTTTCCAGATCGGCGCAACGCCATACCTGCCAAGGTGACAGCAGAGCCTGCAAGGCCGAATTCGCGGGCGTCTTGTCCCAGGAACCTCCCCGAACGCGCAGATCGGCCCAGAGGCGTTGATGCCGATTGAGCTGCTGTTTTGTGGCCTGCCGCATGTTGGCACAATGCTGCAGCGCATATTTTGTACCAGCATGGAACGCAGGCAGTTATCGCACGTCAGGTCAATGATGTGACGGAAAAGTCAAACAGATCTGACGCTCGAAATCTGACGTATCAAAAGAGGGAAGTGGCGGACCGAGGAGGATTCGAACCCCCGACCCCTTGATTCGTAGTCAAGTACTCTATCCAGCTGAGCTATCGGTCCACTGCGGCGGGGTTTAAGCGTAGCGGCGCGGGGGTGCAAGTCCAAAATGTCAGATTGCCGCAGGTTTTCTTCTTTTTGCGATTGGGGCGTTCCGACGCGCGGATTGCGGGCACGGCGGCGTCAAAGAGTGCCGTCGCCCTTGGGCAGACAGATATCGAATACCGTGCCCTCAGGACCGGTGTCGCGCAGGACCACCATGCCGCCATGGCCGCGGGCCAGTTCGTCGGCGATGGCAAGGCCAAGGCCGGTGCCGCCCTTGCGGATGCCGCCCTGAAACGGGGTAAAGAGATTCTCCCGCGCTTTCACCGGCAGGCCGGGACCGGTATCGGTGACGGAGATCCACCAGGCCTCGTGATCTTCACGCGCCGACAGGGTGATCTGCCCCGGCTGACCGCTGGCCTCGATCGCCTGACGGGCATTGCGCACCAGGTTCATCACGATGCGGAACAGCTGCTCGGGATCCGCCCGCAGGCTCAGATCGACGGGCACCTCATTGCGGAAGGTGACACGCCCCTCCGCTCCGCCGGCCAGGCTTTCGCTTTCCAGGATGTCCTCCACCTGACCGTGTAGTGCAACCCGGCCAAAGGTCGGCGCCGGCTCCTCTGCCCGGCCAAAGGCCAATGTCCCCTCACAGAGTGAGACCGCGCGGGTGATCGAATTCACCAGCTTTGGCGCGAGGCGCCGCACCAGGGGGTCTTCGCTCATCTCGATACGGTCGGTGAACAGCTGCGCCGAGGTCAGGATATTGCGCAGATCATGGCTGACCTTGGCAACAGCGCCGCCCAGCTGGGCCAGCCGCTCGCGCTGTTTCAGCGCATGGGTCAGCTCGGTCTGCAACTGCATCAGCGCCTCTTCGGCCTCGCGCAGCTCACGCACACCGGCGCTGGGGTGGATGATCCCACGGGCATCCTCCGGCGCCGCCGCATAGCGCTGCATATAGCCGATGACCCCCTTGATCGGCTTCACCATGAACCGGCGCACCGCAGCAAACAGCAGAACGGCAGTAAAGATTGAGATCACCGCCGAGAGCAGCAGAATACGCAGCCCGTAATCAATCATCGCATCGCGCAGACCCTTGGTTTCAATCGTGATTTCAATCAGAAGACCAGCGTCTCGCACCGGCGCCCCAATCACCCGGATGATCTGGTTTTCCGGCGTGACCAGCCGCTGCATGGCATGGCCGATCAGTGCAAACGGGCTGCTCATCCGCAGATCATAAGTGCCCGAAATCGGCGCCGGTATCGGTGAGGACAGCACCAGTTGGCGCACTTCGTCCCGCCGCAGAACCACGTTGAAGACACCAGCATTCTCCAAAAGCTCCGCCTCCAGCTCGGTGTCCAGCATGTCATCCGCCAATAGCGCCAGCGACGCGATCTGCGCCCGCTCCAGACGGTCGGCCAGATAATCGAGACGGAACCGGGATACGGAGGGCACAAAGATCAGGATCTCGGCCAACATCACGAAGACCGTGGTCAGGATCAGGAATCTGCCTGAAAGCGTATTGAGCATTCAGCCCCTTCCGGCGTTACGGGAGCCAGCGTTGCACAAATTGCACCACTCGTTTCACCATTGGACTATCAAAAAGCCGTGGCGAGAAATAGGCCCCTGCGACGCGTTTATTCACTTCTGAAATGGTGGGATAGGGCGCCACCATGGCCGCGACCTCACTCATCTTCAGGTTATTGGCGATGGCCATCGACCACAGCGCCACCAGCTCCCCCGCCTGATGCCCCACGACAGAGGCGCCGACCGGGCGCCCCTTGACCACCATGACCTTGATCAGGCCGGTGCTGTGACGTTCGGCCAGCGCGCGGTCGTTGTGGTGATAGTCGAACCGCGCCACCTCCATCCGGTCGCCATGTTTCTCGCGCGCCTGCGCCTCTGTGAGCCCGACCTGCGCCAGCTCGGGCGCGGTATAGGTGGCCCAGGGAATATGGCTGGTCTTGGCCTTCGACGGCAGGCCGAACAGGATCGACCGGATGATCACACTGGCATGATAGCCCGCCACATGGGTGAACTGCATCCCGCCCGCGACATCACCAATGGCATAGACCCGGCGGTTGCTGCTGCGCAGGCTGTCGTCCACCACCACGCCCGCGCGGTTGGTCTCGACACCGGCGGCCTCCAGATTCAGCCGGTCGATATTGGCCTTGCGCCCCACCGCCATCAGGAGGTGGCTGCCGTCGAACACCCGGCCATCCTTCGCGGTGACGCGAATGCCGCCCTCCTCGGTGGAGGCGACGGTTTCCGCCTGCGCGCCTTCGGCAATCTCGACGCCCTCCTCGCGCAGCTGCTCCAGCACGATGGCCGCCAGCTCCGGGTCGTCCTTGCCCAGCGCCTTGTCGCCCTCGATCACCGTGACCTGACTGCCCAGCCGGATGTGCGCCTGCGCCATCTCCATGCCAATCGGACCACCGCCGATGATCAGCAGGTGATCGGGCCGCTCGCGCAGGTCAAACAGCGTCTCATTGGTATAAAAGGGCACATCGGCCAGCCCGTCGATTGGGGGCACCAGGGGCGAGGATCCGGTGGCAATCACGATGCGCCGGGCGGTGATGCGGTGCTCCCCGGCCTCGACCACGCGATCATCGACAAACCGTCCATAGGCGCGGATCACCCGCACACCAAACCCTTCGAACCGCTCCTGGCTGTCGACCGGGGCGATGGTCGCGATCACGTCCTGCACGTGGTCCTTGGCGGCGGCGTAATCCACCACCGGCAGCTGATCGGCGACACCATAGGCGCTGGCATGGGCCTGCCCATAGGCCACCTTGGCGCTGGCCAGCAGCGATTTCGACGGCACGCAGCCATAGTTCAGACAGTCGCCGCCCATCTTGTGCCCTTCCAGCAGCACGACATCCGCGCCCATCTGACTTGCCCCTGCCGCAACAGAGAGACCGCCCGACCCGGCGCCGATCACAAGAAGATCGCAGGTTAGCTCTTGCATGGTCACTGGTCCTTTCCGGAGGCCGCGGGACGGCGTTTCTTCAGCAGCATGGGCAGCGCCGCCAACACGCACAGGCCAAGGATCGGCCCGATCACAAACGGCTCCCACAACAGCGACAGATCAGGTGTCCCGCCCCGGTCAAACACCGCACCAAGGCCCACACCAATCCAAGTAAAGACGATGGCGCCGGGGATGATCCCCACCGCCGTGGTCCACAGGAAATTCACCAGCTTAACCCCGACCAGCGCGGGCAGCAGATTGGCGACAAAAAACGGCACCGCAGGCACCAGCCGCAGCAGCAGCAGCACCTCGATCTCATTTTCCCGCAGGGCCTGTTTGAGGATGCGCACGCGGCCCTCCGCCGCTTCCAGCCGGTGGGTCAGCATCGCTCCAAGCCCCCAGCGCGCCGCCAGAAAGATGCCAACCGCACCAATGGTGGCTGCCAGCACGTTGAACAGCGTGCCCGCCACCAGACCAAACAGGAACCCGCCAGTGACGGAGGCCACAGCGGCGCCCGGCAGCGAGAAGACAACAATTGTCACATAGGCCAGCACAAACAGGCCAACGAGGCCCAGATAATTCTCATCGCGAAACGCCATCAGCGCCACCCGATTGTCGCGCAGGGTCTCAAACGTCAGGTAATCGCCCAGCGTCATCGCCCCGATCACCGCAACAACCAGCACCACGGTCAGCGGCAGGAACCGCGTCAGCGCCGGTTTCTTCTCTGCCCTGTCACGCGATTCGGCTGCGGTGGGCTGGGCCGGAGAATGCTCCGCGATATCGGGCTGCTCGGGATGATCTGGCATCGGTGGTCAAATCCTGCTGTCTTGGGCCAGTGGCTGGCCGGTCATGGTCGGCACCGCAGACGCGGCGGGTCTGTGTCTCTGGCTACCTGCTAAATGGCCCCGGTACGAGACCACGGGCGATATCTTCACGCCCGCTTGATCATTGCCTGCAAAAAAGTGAGCCAAACAGCGCGCGCCCCTCTGTCTGTTACAAATATCTTCTGCTAAAGGGGCTTCAGCGCCCGGTTTTCATGGAAATGTTGCATTTCGTGCAGAAAACAACCGCCTTGGGGTTTGACTCGCCGGTCATTCCCTTCTAGAGACCGGGCTTCGAGATAGACCCCCGGGTGGCCGATTCCGCGCCGTCCCGATGTAAACAGTTGGAGACCGGAGCGATGAAACGCACCTATCAGCCTTCGAACCTGGTTCGCAAACGCCGCCACGGCTTCCGTGCGCGCATGGCCACCAAGGCAGGCCGCAAGATCCTGAACGCACGCCGCGCACGCGGTCGCAAGTCGCTGAGCGCGTAATCGCGCCCAGCACTGTTCAGACGGACATGACACCGCCGGAGACCCCCAAGGACGGCTCAGCTGCCCAAGGGACCAGGTCTCCGGCGGTGTCCGTTTGCGTATCTGATACCTTGGACCGCCCACTGCCCCGCCCGGAGGTGATCGCCAAACGCCGCGACTTTCTCGCGGCGGCACGCGCCCGCCGTCAGGGCACCAAGGGAATGATGGTGCAGGGTCGCAAACGCCGCCAGGACAGCGAAGCCGGCGGCGATGCCATCCGCATGGGCTTTACTTGCTCCAAGAAGGTCGGCAATGCCGTGGCCCGCAACCGCGCCAAACGCCGCCTGCGCGAAGTCGCCCGGCTGATTCTGCCCCTGCATGGCCGGTCCGGCTGGGACTATGTCCTGATCGGGCGCGCGACAGAGACCGCCGAGCGCCCCTTTGAAGATCTGCAAAACGATCTCATCTACGCGCTGAAGAAAATCCACGGCAAGTAATCGTTTCCGAAGGCGATTTGCCCGGCAGGCAGCTGGCGCAGCACACGGCCCCTCTCCCCACAGAAAGGCGGCTCCGCTGTCCCCGCACTCAGGCGCGGTCCTGATTGCCATACCGCTCAACTCTGCCTATCTAACTCCCATGACCCCGCTGGCCCATCTCCTTGCCCTGCCCGTGCGCGCCTATCGGCTGCTGTTCAGCCCCTGGGTCGGCTTCAACTGCCGCTATCAGCCCACCTGCTCGGCCTATGCGCTTGAGGCGCTGGAGAAACACGGCGCCCTCCGTGGGGCATGGCTGACGCTGCGCCGGATCGGCCGCTGCCACCCGTTTGGCGGCGATGGCTACGACCCGGTGCCGGGCTGTGACCACAGCCATGACAAGACCGCAGATCGACGATAACCGGTCCGGGCCGATGCCCGGCAAAGCCGCGCGCCATTTCTGCCACAGTATGGAATACCGGTATAACCGGGGCAGTCGGGCCGTGCTAAGGCTCTGAAACGATCAACCTATAGATGCAGGAGGGCTGTTTATGAATAAGTTTGTTCAATCGCGACGTGCTCCTGCGGGCTGCACAGGACAGGCGCGCGCCTGATCCAGTCTGCCTTTGATCGCGGCTCAGCACTGATGTGCGCCCGATCTGATCGTACCATCCCAGACCACCCCTAGCGAAGCCATCGTCGACGCCTGTCTTTGATCCGGTCTTCGACCTCGTCTTTGCTGCATGGTCTGGGCACACCTGTCATCTTTCACAACAAAGGACCCGTCTGCATGCAGCCGGAAACACGCATGACATCTACACAATTTCCCACCCCGCTCCGCGACCCCCATGCCGCATTGGCGCAGATTCTGGCCGATCTTGGCCTGCGCCGGACCCTGACGGCGATCCTGCGCCAGATGATTGCCGCACAAAGCCCGCCGCGCAGACGCGCCAGCACGCTGCCGATCTGCAACCATCTGCGCCGGGATATTGGCCTGCCACCGCTCGCCGACAGGCTGCCATCGTCGCGCCCCTATTTCTGATCCCGGTTGACGATCCCGGCAGGCAGAAGCCTGCTACCCGCCGGGATCACCTTTTTTCCTTGGCAAAACGCCGATCCTCGGCTAGGGCGCGCCCATGCTTGATGATGATCTGGACGATATCCACCCGCTGTTTGCCGGCGCCCCCTCGACGACGGAGTTCAAGAAACTCCGCAAACGGATCGTGCGCTACGCCCGTGAGGCGATTGACCAATATGGCATGGTCGAGCGGCGCGAGGACGGCAGCACGCCGAAATGGCTGGTCTGCCTGTCGGGCGGCAAGGACAGCTATACCCTGCTGGCGGTGCTTTACGAGCTGAAGTGGCGCGGATTGCTGCCCGTGGATCTCCTGGCCTGCAACCTCGATCAGGGCCAGCCCGGTTTTCCGGCCACCGTGCTGCCGGAGTTTCTGGAAAAGATGGGCGTGCCGCACCGCATCGAATATCAGGACACCTATAGTATCGTGATGGATAAGGTTCCGCAGGGCCGTACGTTTTGCGCGCTCTGCTCGCGCCTGCGCCGGGGCAACCTCTACCGCATCGCGCGCGAGGAAGGCTGCTCTGCGGTGGTGCTCGGCCATCATCGCGACGACATTCTGGAAACCTTCTTCATGAACCTGTTCCACGGGGGTCGTCTGGCAACCATGCCGCCGAAACTGGTCAATGAAGAGGGCGATCTGTTCGTGTTTCGCCCCCTCGCCCATGTCGCCGAGGTGGACTGTGAAAAATTCGCCAAGGCTCTGAATTATCCGATCATTCCCTGCGATCTCTGCGGCAGCCAGGACGGGTTGCAGCGCCAGCAGGTGAAACAGATCCTCGATCAGTGGGAATCAAACAGCCCCGGACGCCGCCAGGTGATGTTCCGGGCCTTGATGAATGCCCGCCCCTCGCATCTTCTGGACCCCAAGCTGTTCGATTTTTCCGCTCTTATGTTGAAAAAACCTGATTTGGGGACGGATTCGGACGAAATTCCCGATTTGCGTTAACTTGCCGGTCAGACCGCGACCTTAATCTGTAGCCAGCACCACATGCCGTAGGTGAAAGGTCTACAGATGACAAAAATGCTGTCGCAGACGCTGACACAGGTCAGGAAACGGATTGCCCCGGTGCTGCTGGGGCCGCCGCTGCTTGCGTTTTTGCCGGCCCTCACACTGGCAACTTTCTGGATGGGTGGCGAGGTGGCGCTGCTGGCCGTTGCTCTTGGCCTGCCGCTGGTTCTTGTCGCCTCCGGTGGCTTTTCCTATTTCCGCCGCCCCGCCATGCCACGCGACAGCCTGACCGGCATGATGATGCGCGACGGGTTCAGCGAAATCATCTCGGAAGTTTATGACAGCGCCGCGGATACCGGCCTGCGCTCGGCCGTGTTTGTGCTTGAGCTTGATGACTTCAAGGAGCTGGCGCAGCGCCACGGCCAGGAAACCGCCGATCAGCTGGTCAACCGCTGTGGCGACCGCATCATCTCCATCCTGCGCCCGCAGGACTATGTCGCCCGGATTGGCGATTCTCGGTTTGCCATCTGCCTCACACCGGTGTTGCAAATGGATCTGGAACTCTCGATCCAGATGGCCGGACGGCTTCAGGCCGCCATCGAAGAGCCAATTTCGGTTGATGGTGCCTCTCTCTATATTTCCTGTTCCATCGGATTCTGCCTCCATAGCCGCAGCCCGAAACCGGCAGGCAGCGACTGGATGGGCGCCGCCTGCACGGCCCTGCTGGACGCGCAGAACAATGGCCCCTCCGGCATTCGCGCCTTCTCCCCCGAAATGGATCAGCGCAGCAAGGCGCGCGGAGACATGATCGACGAGGTGACCGAGGCACTGGAAAACGGTCAGATCCAGGCCTGGTTCCAGCCGCAGATCTGCACCGACACCGGCCGTGTCTCCGGGTTTGAGGCGCTGGCCCGCTGGTCCCATCCGGTACGCGGGATGATCGCGCCCATGTCCTTCCTGCCCTATCTGGAGAGCGCCGGGCTGATGGAACGATTGAGCGAAATCATGCTCTACAACGCGCTCACCGCGCTCAAAGCCTGGGATGCCGCCGGTCTGCATGTCCCCTCGGTCGGTGTGAATTTCGCCACCGACGAGTTGCGCAACGCCAACCTGGTGGAGCGCATTCAATGGGAGCTTGAGCGTTTTGGCCTCACCCCGGACCGGCTCTGCGTCGAGATCCTCGAAACCGTGATGACCGACCGCCCGGATGACATGATCGTCCGCAATATCGCCGCCCTTGGCGAATTGGGCTGCGGCATTGATCTGGATGATTTCGGCACCGGCCATGCCTCCATCGCGGCGGTCCAGCGGTTCCGCGTATCCCGGATCAAGATCGACCGCTCCTTCGTCATGAAAGCCGACCGCGACCCCGAGCAGCAAAAGCTGATTGCCGCCATCCTGACCATGGCCGAACGGCTGGAGCTGGAAACCCTCGCCGAAGGGGTGGAGACCGTTGGCGAGCATGCCCTCCTGTCCCAGCTGGGCTGCGATCACGTGCAGGGCTTTGGCATTGGCCGTCCGATGCCCTTTGATCAGACTCTCGACTGGATCGCCGCCCATGAGGCAAAACTGCAGGAGGCCCCCAGTATCGGGCGCCACAGCAGCTGATCCGCTGACATCCCAGTCCCCCGCCCTTCGGCGACCACCTATGCAATCGGCCCCGGTTGGTTCCGGTTGGTTTCGGTTGCCCCCTGTCTGCGCGCGCCGCCCAGTCACGGGTTCTGCTTTGTCCTGGCGCAGCGATCCGGCGGTTCTGCGCAGGAACTCCCGGCGACCGGCTCGGCCCCGGCAGGTTCGGCACAGCAAAACGGGCGCCCTCGGCCGCTGAGGGTCTTGTGCCTTATGCGTGCGGGCATCTTTGGCGCGCGATCTCTTGCGATCCAGTCACGCGCGCTCCCCACTCCGCCCGGTCTCAATCCCGCCCGCTCCCAGCCCCGCCCGTTCCCCGTTCCCAGCTCCCCGTTCCCAGTCCGGCCCTCCCGCAGCCTTGCCGCGCCCTCGCTCCCACCCGGGGCGGCCTGCACCGCCGGTTGATCCACCGCGACATGGATCTGCTGTCGTAGGCCGCGCGCCGCGCCCGACGGGTCGCGACATGCCGTCCTGATCCGGCAATTGCGCCAGGGATCGGACGAAATCCCCCTTCAACCGCGTCGCAAGGACACGATGGGGGCGATTCCGCTTGACCTTTGGGGGGCATCTCTGTTGAACCACACCCTGTCATTCCATACACGAGGTGGCAGTCCCCAATGGACGATCAGAACAAGAACCTTCTTCTCGCAACCGCGCTTAGCTTCCTGGTGATTCTGGGGTGGTATATCTTTTTCCCCCCACCAGAGCCGCAGATCCAGCCGGACGCCGTGGTCGCGGAGACAACCGCCACAGGCGATGTCGTGACCGCGCCTGCTGCGGCCAATCCTGCGGCCGGAACCGATGGCGCTGATGTCAGCGCCGAAGCTGAGGCCGCTGCGGATGCGCCGCGTCTCACCATCGACACGCCGCGCGTCTCCGGCAGCATTTCCCTGAAAGGCGGGCGTCTCGACGATCTGTCTCTCAAGGATTACCGCGTCTCGCTGGAAGAGGGTGCCGCCATCGTCAAGATGCTGTCCCCCGCCGGTGATCCCAATGCCTATTACGCCCTTTACGGCTGGGCGCCCGGTGCCGGGCTGGGTCCCGACGACGTGCCCGGGGCCAACACCCTGTGGCAGGCCGACACCGAGGCAACCCTGACCCCGGACACCCCGGTCACGCTCAGCTGGGATAATGGCAAGGGGCTCACCTTCACCCGCACCATCGCGGTGGATGAGGATTACCTCTTTACCATCACCCAGTCGGTCACCAACGCCTCCGGCGCGACCGTGGCGCTGGCGCCCTATGGCACCTTGGCGCGCCATGGTGAGCCGCAGGACCTGAAGAATTTCTTCATCCTGCATGAAGGCGTGATCGGCATGGCCGACGGCACCCTGGCCGAAATCGACTATGACGACATGACCGATTTCGAGATCGACCCCCGCACCGGCGCCCGCGCCGCCGTGACCGCGGTCGAGACCAACGGCTGGATCGGCTTCACCGATCATTACTGGATGTCGACCCTGGTGCCGGATCCCGGCCAGCCGTTCCGCTCCATCGCCAAATTCGATGAGCGCCGCGACATCTACCAGACCGATATCGTGCTGCCGACCGTCACCGTCGCCGATGGCGAAACCAGCGCAGCCACCACCATGCTGTTTGCCGGTGCCAAGGAATGGGCGACCATTCGCGGCTATCAGAAAGACGGCATCGAGGGCTTCCTCGACAGCATCGACTGGGGCTGGTTCTTCTTCCTGACCAAGCCGATCTTTGCGGTTCTGCACTGGCTGAACGCGTTGATTGGCAACATGGGCTGGGCGATCATCGGCCTGACCGTGCTGATCAAGCTCCTCGTTTTCCCGCTGGCTTATAAATCCTACGCCTCCATGGCGAAGATGAAAGAGCTGCAGCCGCGGATGGAGGAGATCAAGGAGAAGGCGGGCGACGACCGTCAGAAACTCCAGCAGGAGATGATGGCGCTCTACAAGAAGGAAAAGGTCAACCCGGCCGCCGGCTGTCTGCCGATCCTGATCCAGATCCCGATCTTCTTCTCGCTCTACAAGGTGATCTTTGTGACGCTGGAACTGCGTCACGCGCCCTTCTTTGGTCCGTTCCAGGATCTGAGCGCGCCGGATCCGACCTCGATCATGAACCTCTTTGGCCTGCTGCCGTTTGCCGCTCCGGTCGAGGGCACGCTGATGGCGACGATCTTCATCGGGATTCTGCCGATCCTTCTCGGTATCTCGATGTGGTTGCAGCAGAAACTGAACCCGGCACCCACCGATCCGACCCAGCAGATGATCTTTGCCTGGATGCCGTGGGTCTTCATGTTCATGCTGGGCGGCTTTGCCTCCGGTCTGGTGGTCTACTGGATCGCGAACAACACCATCACCTTCACGCAGCAGTATTTGATCATGCGCAGCCACGGCTACAAGCCGGATGTCTTCGGCAACATCAAATCCGGCTTCAAGAAGACGCCAAAGGCTGAAAAGAAATGAGCGAAGGCATAACTCATATCTGGCGGCATCCGATCAAATCACATGGTCGGGAGCCGCTGGAGAGCGCCTCTTTGGTCGCCGGGCAGTGTCTGCCCGGCGATCGCGTTTGGGCGGTTGCACATGAGGCCTCCAAGGCTGACGGCAGCGCCTGGGCGCCCTGCGCCAATTTCAGCCGTGTCGCCAAGGCACCGCAGCTGATGGCGCTTGAAGCCCGCTATGACGAGGCCACGGGCCAGGTCACCCTGAGCCACCCGCAGCTGGACAACCTCAGCTTCAGCCCCGATGGCGCGGCGGATCTGCCGCGGTTTCTGGACTGGGTGCGCCCCCTGATGCCAGAGGACCGCGCCGCCTCGGCCCGCATTCTGCGGGTTCCGGGCCGTGGCATGACCGACAGCGATTTCCCGTCGATCAGCCTGTGCAACTGGGCGTCTCACCGCGCGGTGGAAACCGCCATTGGCCATGGGCTGTCGCCGCAGCGCTGGCGCGGCAACATCTGGTTTGACACCGGCACCGCCTGGGAAGAAAACACCTGGATCGGGCGCGACGTGCAGATCGGCGAGGCGGTGCTGACCGTCCGTGAACGCACCGTGCGCTGTCTGGCCACCACAACCAACCCCGAGACCGGCGAGCGTGACGCAGATACGCTCAAGACGCTGCGCGACACCTGGGGTCACCAGGACTTCGCTGTCTATGCAGAGGTCATCAAAGACGGCGCGATCCGCGTCGGCGATAGTATAAAGGTGCTCTGATGCAGATGCCGTTCCCCCTGGCCGAATCGCCAGATGAAATCATGACCGAAAAAGGCCGCAAGCTGTTTGCCGGCCAGTCGGAATTTGTCAAAGGCGTGGTCGCCATGTCCGGCCTGCCCCCCGCCGACCGGATCGAGGTCTGTTTCGCGGGCCGCTCCAACGTGGGCAAATCCAGCCTGATCAACGCGCTGACCGGAACCAAAGGTCTGGCGCGGGCCTCCAACACGCCGGGGCGTACGCAGGAAATCAACTACTTCACCCAAGGCCCCGATCTCTATCTGGTCGACCTTCCGGGCTATGGTTACGCCAATGCGCCGCTGCCGATTGTAGAAAAATGGCAGCGCCTGCTGAAACAATATCTCTCCGGTCGCCAGACCCTGCGCCGTGCCTTTGTGCTGATCGACAGCCGTCACGGCATCAAAGCCGTCGATGACGAGATCATGACCCGGCTCGACAGCTCTGCGGTCACCTTTCAATGCGTGATGACCAAAGCCGACAAGGTCAAGGACAAGGACCGCGCCGCAATCATGGAGCAGGTCCGCAAGGCGCTGTCCAAACACCCGGCAGCCTACCCGGAGATCGTGCTGACCTCCTCGGAGAAAGGCGACGGCATCGCCACGCTGCGCTCGATCATCGCGGGTCTGGAATAACGCAGCTGTTGCGCAGCCCGCCACATGGAACCGCCCCCGCGATCAGCCGATCCCGGGGGCGTTTTCGTCTCTGATAGCTGCATTAGAGCCGCTATCAGACGTGCTGCGCGCCATTCACTTCAATCTCCGCACCGGAGATATAGGAGCTTTCGCCCGAACACAGGAAATAGATCGCGGCCGCCACCTCCTCCGGCTGACCGAGCCGTTGCAGCGGCAGTTTCTCGACGATCTTGTCGGTGCCCGGCGACAGGATCGCGGTCTCCACCTCGCCCGGCGCAATCGCATTGACGCGCACGCCCAGAGGGCCGAAATCATGCGCCATCTCGCGGGTCAGCGCCGCCAGCGCCGCCTTCGAGGTGGCATAGGCCGCGCCCGCAAACGGATGTACCCGGCTGCCCGCGATCGAGGTCACATTGACAACCGAGCCCTTGGCCGCCGCCAATTCGTCCTTCAACCCCCGCGCCAGCACGACAGAGGAGAAGAAATTCACGTGGAACACCTTGCCCCAGGTCATCAGATCTGTGTCCAGCGTGTTCAGCCGCGCGCCATCCGGACCCTTGGGGGACACGCCCGCATTATTGACCAGCGCATCCAACTGTCCACCCAAGAGGTCCTGAATTTCACCCACCTTGTTTATCGTGTCGGTCGGATCGGACAGGTCCACCTGTATGTGATTCTCCTCACCTCCGCCCCAGGGGCATTCCGCCGGAAACGGCTGGCGCGAACAGGTGATCACCCGCCAGCCTTCGGCATTGAACCGCTGCACCGTCGCATGGCCAATGCCGCGGCTTGCACCGGTCAGCAACAGGGTTTTCTTACGCATGGCTACCATTCCTTGGCCTCAGGCCCGTGTCGGAGGCCGCTCTGACCTCACAGCCCGCAGGCCCCGTTTCGGTATCTGTCGCGGCGACCCTAGCAGCCTTTGCGACAGCTGCAATGCCGCGAATGCAGGGCCGGCGCTTGGCACCGCGCCCAGAACCGCGTAACACAATCCCCATGGCACAGCCGCCTGCGCCGTCTGCGACGGACGGCCCGTCCCAGGGATTGCAACGATGAAGAAACAAGACATGAACCGCGATTGGATTGCCACAGCCGAGACCCTTTCAAGCGCCCTGCCCTATCTGCAGCGCTATGACGGCGCCATCGTCGTGATCAAGCTGGGCGGTCACGCCATGGGCAGCGACGAGGCCATGGATACCTTTGCCCGCGACATCGTGCTGATGCGTCAGGTCGGGGTGAACCCGGTGATCGTCCATGGCGGCGGCCCGATGATCAATGCCATGCTCGACAAGCTGCAGATCAAATCCGATTTCGTGAACGGCAAGCGGGTCACCGATGCCGCCACGATGGAAGTGGTGGAGATGGTGCTCTCCGGCGTGGTGAACAAACGTATCGTGCAGGCCATCAACCGCCAGGGCGGCGCTGCTGTCGGTCTGTCCGGCAAGGATGCCAATCTGATCACCTGCACCCAGACCGACCCGGATCTGGGCTATGTCGGCACCCCGTCTGAAATGGATCCAAGCGTGCTGAACCATCTCTTTGAACAGGATATGATCCCGGTGATCGCCCCCATCGGCGCAGGCCCCAACGGCGAGACGTTCAATATCAACGGCGACACCGCCGCCGGCGCCATCGCCGCATCGCTCAAGGCTGACCGGCTGCTGCTGCTCACGGATGTGTCTGGCGTAAAGAACAGCGACGGCGATGTCGTGACCGAGCTGAAGGCCGCCGATGTCGAAGCGATGACCCGCGACGGCGTGATCCTCGGCGGCATGATCCCGAAGACGGAAACCGCGCTCTCCGCCGTGCGCAGCGGTGTGCGGGCCTGTACCATCGTTGATGGCCGGGTACCCAATGCCGTGCTGCTGGAACTCTTCACCGATCACGGCGCCGGTTCGATGATCCGTCCCTGAGGCGGCAGACATCAGCCAACCGGCCGGATCTCACCCGTCGCGGGCCAGCTGTCTCGCTTTGCGACGGGTTTACGGCTGCGAAATCCCCATAGGGAAACGCGCCAACCTGCGCTAGACTGTCCCTATGATCCGCCCCCTAAACCCGGACAGGGACCTTGCAGACCGCTCTGCATCGGTGCCTGTCTCCACCCCTGTCGAACCCCCACTGACCTATGACAGGCTGCAACGGTCTGTTGCGGCACTTGGGCTGGATATCTATGGCGGATTTCACCCAACAGCCGGACAGCTTCGGGGCTCTATCGCAGCGGCGGCACCGGACATCGCAACAGGCAGCGAAACCGACAGCGGCCCACAGGGAACGCTGATCCTGCTGGGCACCGCCCCCTCCTTCTGGCCGGGGTTTGTCACCAGCCCGGAATATCGCGATGGCAGGGCAGACCCGGTCGACCGCTGGTCCAGCCGGGTCATCGGTGATCTGGCGCAAAGCTGGGGCGCAATCCCGGCCTACCCCTTCACCGGCCCCCCCTATGCGCCCTTCGTCGACTGGGCGCTGGCCTCGGGCCGCAGTTTCACATCGCCGTCGCAAATGCTGGTGCATGATCGCTATGGCATGATGATTTCCTTTCGCGGCGCCCTCTATTTCGCGCACCACTTTGATCTTCCGCCCGCCCCGCTGGCCCTGGCCCCCTGCCTTGGCTGTGAGGATCGCCCCTGCCTGAACCGCTGCCCCGTCACGGCGTTGAAAGAGGGCGGCCCCTATGATCTGGCAGCCTGCCACAGGCACCTGGAGAGCACCGAGGGAACCCCCTGCCTCTCCACCGGCTGCCTTGCCCGCCGCGCCTGCCCGCTGAGCACAGGCGCTGACCGTATCCCGGCGCAATCCGCCCATCATATGAGGTATTTTCACATAAAATGACCTGCACGCTGATCCTGACCCGCCACGCCAAATCCGCCTGGGACACCTCCTCCCCCAGTGACCACGCCCGCCCGCTGAACACCCGCGGCCGCCATTCCGCCGCAGCGGTTGGCACCTGGCTGCGCGAGCTCGGAATGATCCCGGATCAGGTGATCTCCTCCTCCGCCCAGCGGACCCGTGAAACCTGCGAGCTGATGGAATTGGGTGCCCCTGCGGTGTTCATCGAACGGCTCTATCACGCCAGCGCCGACATCCTGTTTCAGGTGCTGCGCGAGGCCGAACACAAGCGGGTGCTGATCCTGGGCCATAATCCCGGCCTTGCCGCCTTTGCCCATTCCATCGTCCGCCACCCACCGGATCATTCACGGTTCGACGATTTCCCAACCGGCGCGACACTGATCGCAAGCTTTGATATCGACAGCTGGGCCGATCTCACGTGGAGCAGCGGCAAGGTGGCGGAATTCACCGTCCCTCGCGAATTGCTTGGTGCGTGACAGGGGCCAGCCTGCGCGCCTTGCTGCGGCCCTTCAACCAGGGGAGACCATAAGCGCTCCCGCCCGTCCCGGTCGCATGAATATGCAACCGCTCCCGTTGGGCATGGCGCCGCTGGCGCGGCGCGGTCGCTCCGCAGGTGACAGGGCAACAAAAGCGGCCGCGATATGATCCTGTGACATGCTGTCGCTCCCACGCGGGAAGCCATGCCGCCGAACATCCGCAGATCCGCTATGATCCCAAGATCCGCATTCTCAGCAATGGAGCCTTTGAGATGAACCGCCGCGCCTTCCTTCTCGCCGCTGCAACCCTGCCGCTGGCCACCACACCGCTGGTGGCTGCGACGGCCATCAACGACCCGGTGATTAAGGTGATGAAATCCCCCAGCTGCGGCTGCTGCACCGAATGGGTGGAGCATCTCACCGCCGCCGGCCTGAAAACCGAGGTCCGCAATATCCCCGACGATCAGCTCTGGGAGATGAAATCCCGGCTTGGCATCTCCGATGATCTTGCCTCCTGCCACACCGCCACCCTCGGCCCCTATGTGATCGAAGGCCATGTCCCCGCCAGCGATATCAAACGCCTGCTGACAGAGCGGCCTGATGCCCTGGGCCTCACGGTTCCGGGCATGCCAATTGGCTCACCGGGGATGGAAATGGGCGACAGCAAAGAGCCTTTCTCCACGCTCCTGATCCGGGCAGACGGCAGCACCGAGGCCTTTGCCCAGCACGGCTGAGGCGCGGCACAGCGCCCTGGCATCTCTGCCCCTGTCATCTTTCCGATAAATACTCCGGGGGTCAGGGGGCAGCGCCCCCTGCATCGACCCAGAATGACCAAGGCCGGGCAGATCTGCCCGGCCTTGGCCGTCTTACACTAGTGCGGCGCTCAGTGGCCGAGAATCTGGCTCAGGAACAGCTTTGTCCGCTCACTCTGCGGGTTGTTGAAGAACTCTTCCGGCTCGTTCTGCTCCACGATCTGACCCGCATCCATGAAGATCACACGGTTCGCCACCTGACGGGCAAAGCCCATCTCGTGGGTGACGCAGAGCATGGTCATACCTTCCTCGGCCAGTTCGATCATGGTGTCGAGCACCTCCTTGATCATCTCCGGATCGAGCGCCGATGTCGGTTCATCGAACAGCATGATGCGCGGCATCATGCAGAGGCTGCGCGCAATCGCCACACGCTGCTGCTGACCACCGGAGAGCATGCCCGGATATTTATTGGCCTGCTCGGGGATCTTCACCTTCTCAAGGAAGTGCATCGCCCGTTCTTCGGCTTCCTTCTTGGGGGTCTTGCGGACCCAGATCGGCGCCAGGGTGCAGTTTTCCAGAATGGTCAGATGCGGGAACAGGTTGAAGTGCTGGAACACCATGCCAACCTCGGACCGGATCTTGTCGATGTTTTTGAGATCATTCGACAGTTCGGTGCCATCCACCACGATCTTGCCCTGCTGGTGCTCTTCCAGCGCATTGAGGCAGCGGATCAGAGTGGATTTGCCGGACCCCGAGGGGCCTGCGATAACAATCCGCTCGCCCTGATTGACGGTCAGATTGATGTCGCGCAGCACGTGGAACGAGCCGTACCACTTGTTCATATTGTTGATTTCAATGGCAACCTCGTCGCTCACTTGCATTTTCGAGCGGTCGATTGCGCGGTCAGACATAAGTTCAGACATATGTTGAACTCCTTAACGGTGATCGGTGGCGAGACGGCGCTCGAGCCACTGTGAGTACTGAGAGATGCCGTAGCAGACGATGAAGAACAGGAAGGCGGCAAAGCCGAGGAGTTCCCAATAGACGCCGTTCCACTCGGTGGAGGCGAGGATTGGGCCCCGGATCATGCCCACCAGGTCGAACATCGAGATGACCGACACCAGTGTGGTATCCTTGAACAGGCCAACGGCCACGTTCACGATACCGGGGATCGAGATCTTCAGTGCCTGCGGCAGGATGATCAGACGCATGGCCTGCGGGTAGTCGAGACCCAGACTGTCTGCTGCTTCATACTGCCCCTTGGGCAGCGCGGCCAGACCGCCCCGGATCACTTCGGCGATATAGGCCGCGGAGAACAGGGTGATCATGATGACCACGCGCAGGAACAGGTCCACGGTGGCATCTGGCGGGAAGAAGTAGGACAGCATCACCGACGCCACGAACAGCAGGGTGATCAGCGGCACGCCACGCACGAATTCGATGAAGACGACGCAGATCCACTTGATCAGCGGCATGTTGGACTGACGGCCCAGTGCCAGCGCGATACCCAGCGGCACCGACAGCGACACGCAGGTGACACCCAGCATCATGTTCAGCATGAAGCCACCCAGATCGCGCGAAGGCACAGCTGACAGCATCGCGGTGTCAGACGCCCCTTCCGGGATAAGATAGCCACCGACATTCCAGACCACGACCGCTGCAACAATCGCGCCGAAGAACCCCAGAGCAAAACTGCCCTTGCCGTATTTCTGGAACACGAACCCGGCGGCAACAAAGCCAAGCAAGGCAACAATCGGCACCAGGATCGAGCCGCCCCAGATCAGCCAGAAGGCCAGGAACGGGTAGATCGCGGTGAAGGCCAAGAGCTTGCGCGGCAGGTCAAAGAACAGAACCGGTGCCAGCGCAATCAACAGCAGCACAAGGGCCAGATTCGGGCGCCAGTATTCACTGGCCGGATATTTGAACCCATAGAGCAGCTGGTTCCAGCGCTCGGTCAGGACCGAGAAACAGGCACCAACCTTGCCATCCAGAACCTCGCGACATTCGGCAAGCGAGTTGGTGGTCCATACACCGTTCAGCAGCCACGGAACCGTGGTGCTCAGCAGCAGATAGATCAGCACCAGCGCCGCCAGCGTGAGGATCGAATTGGGAATGCTGGAGAACAGGTTCTCTCGCATCCATTTATAGGCACCGGTTTCACGCGCCGGCGGCGGGGCCGGCGGGATTTCCGTATCGCGGACAAAGGCGATAGTTTGAGAGTGTGTATCGCTCATGTCTCAGCGCTCCTTCAGTTTCACAGATGCGTTGTAGACGTTCATCACCATCGAAATCAGCAGCGATGCGGTGAGATAGAACAGCATCAGCAGCAGAACACATTCGATTGCACGGCCGGTCTGGTTCAGCGTGATGCCGCCCAGGGTCGCGGTGATATCGGCGTAACCAACGGCAATCGCCAGCGAGGAGTTTTTGGTGATGTTGAGGAAGTTGGAGATCAGCGGTGGAATGATGACGCGCAGCGCCTGCGGCAGCACCACCAGATTCATGATCCGGCCGGGACGCAGACCCAGTGCCGCTGCGGCTTCGGTCTGACCCTTGTTGATCGCCTGAATACCCGCACGCACGTTTTCCGCGATGAAGGCACCGGTGTAGATCGACAGAGCGAACCACAGCGCGATCAGCGGACCACCGATTTTGATACCGCCGGTGAAGTTGAAGCCTTTCAGCTCCGGTACTTCCCAGGACAGACCCATCAGGAACAGCACCAGGAGCACCGGCACCAGCCAGACGCCCAGGCCAATCCATGTGGTATTGGGGCGCACGCCTGTTTCTTCCTGCGTCTTGGTCGCGTTGGTCTCGACCTTGCGCATCACGAAGAAGGACAGCGCCAGTGCCGCCAGAACCACCAGCCAGTTCATCGTGGTGGAGGCAAACAGACCGCTCTCGAACCAGGGCATCGGGATGTAGACACCGCGGTTGGTGAAGGCAAAGAGGTCAAACACCATGCTCGACGTGGCATCGTCACCGCGGAATTCCCGCGGGCCGGGCATCACGGCTGTCATGATCGTGAAAATGATGATGATCCAGATCAGCACCGGAATATTGCGGAAGATTTCCACATAAACGGCCATCAATTTGGAGACGAGCCAGTTGTTCGACAGGCGTAGAACACCCGCGATCACACCAAAGACGGTGGCCGTGATACAGGAGAGAAAGGCCACCAGCAGCGTGTTCAGAATGCCGACCACAGCAGCACGTGCATGGCTGGACTGGCTGTCGTATTCGATCAGACGCTGGTTGATGTCGTAACCGGATGGATCCCCGAGGAACCCGTATGAAATATTCAGACCCGCGGCGCGCAGGTTCTGAATAAGGTTGTTCCCCAGATACCAGATGGCCAAGGCCAGAACCAGCGCAGCAATCGCCTGGAAGGTCAACGAACGATAGCGGGTATCGTTGACCAACATGGACAGCTGAAACTGTGCCTTTGGAGGGTCAGTGAGAGTTGACATGAATGTGTGATCCCCGTGGCTTATAGGTCGACTGTTCGGCGGGGTTGGGTCCCTGCTCGCGTCCAGACCTTAAGCGTTTTTGTTAGGATAGGTCGGGAGGTAAAAGGGCGCAGGTTGGTCCTGCGCCCTTTCCTCAGTAGATCTTAGCGGAAAGGCGGTGCGTAGAGCAGGCCACCTTCGGTCCACTGTGCGTTCAGACCACGTGCCAGACCAATCGGAGTGTCTTCGCCGATGTTCTTTGCAAAGACTTCGCCGTAGTTGCCACCAGCGGCAATTGCGTTCTTCGCCCAGTCAGCAGACAGGCCCAGCATCTCGCCCAGGGTGCCTTCGGCGCCCAGCAGACGGTTGATTTCCGGGTTCTCGGTGCCAGCGGCCATTTCACCGATGTTGGCGGAGGTCACGCCCAGCTCTTCAGCTGCGATCAGCGCCATCAGGCTCCAGCGAACAACATCGCCCCACTCGTGGTCGCCGTGGCGAACCAGCGGGCCGAGCGGCTCTTTGGAGATGATTTCGGGCAGCAGAACATGTGCCGAAGGATCATCGAAGGTCGCGCGGGTTGCCGCCAGACCGGAGGCGTCGGTGGTGTAAACGTCACAGGCACCAGCAAGATACTGCTGCTGCGCTTCGGCGTTGGTTTCGATCGGAACCGGCTCATAGCTGATGTTGTTGGAACGGAAGAAATCCGCCAGGTTCAGCTCGGTGGTTGTACCGGTCTGGATGCAGACGGTCGCGCCGTCCAGTTCCTTCGCGGAGGACACGCCCAGTTCCTTGGGAACCATGAAGCCCTGACCGTCGTAGTAGTTCACACCAACGAATTCGAACTTCAGGTCGACGTCGCGGCTGAAGGTCCAGGTGGTGTTACGGGCCAGCATGTCGATCTCGCCGGAGGCCAGAGCGGTGAAGCGGGTTTTGCCGGTGGTCGGCACGAATTCAACAGCGGTCGAGTCGCCCAGAACAGCCGCAGCAACCGCGCGGCAGACAGCAACGTCAAAACCTTCCCATTCGCCGTTGGCATTGGGCGCCGCAAAACCGACCAGACCGGTGGTCACACCGCAGTTCAGCTTGCCGCGGGCCTTGACGTCGTCCAGCGTGCCCGCCGCAGCGGCACCGGCGGCCAGACCAGCAACAGTCAGCGCACCCAAAATTACCTTATTCTTCATGTTTACCTCTTCCTGATTGTCCGCCTATTTGGCGGCTCTTTTTGCCCGGCACCAGCCATGCCGGAGATAGGTGGTGAAACAAGGGTGACCCCATTTCGCGACCGAGTGTGGGCGCATTCATCAACAAACGTCAAGGGTGGGATCAGGAAATTCGATGGGCGCATAGCGAACATTTTTGCGGTCGCGAACGATTTTTGCGGCAGCGCCCCGATCTGGGTAATATATTGCGCTAACAGGAAAAATCGTAGAACCGCTTAGCGTGCAAAAACGCCGTGCGTTTCAGGTCTGCGGTGGCCTGAGCCTCGTCGTCCCGGCCCCATTGCTGCTCCTGCCACAGCTCGTCCAACCGCGACATTTCCCAGATTTCATCGGTCGGCCGCCAGCCCCGTGCGGCCGCAAACCCCAGCACCAGAGAGCCCGACATCGCCACCAGATCATGGAAGGCCGCCAGCTGAAAGGGTGTCATTTCATGGACTAAGCCGCGCAGACGGTGCAGCACCTCAGGGTCCTGGGGCACATGCAGGATGCCGGTGCGCGGCTGCAGCCGGGCCGCCAGCGCTTCCGCAGCCCAGTCCAGCGCCGGGTCCCAGATCTCGGCCTGACGCTGCACCAATTCGACCGGCATTTCGGCGCGATAGCACAAAAGATCGGAATCTGCGTAATCCGCCAGCATATCCGACACTTCGCCATGTTGATGCGACACCTTGTCGATTGCAGCATTCGCAGAACGCGTCATAGGCATCGACAAAGGGTCAACTGATTCGGTCTGCGCGTCCCATTCCGCGGCAATTGCATCGCCCATCTCACGGGTCGGAACGATAAGCGGCGCCTTGGCCGGCGTCTTCACGCGGCGGCTGTCCAGCTCGATGGCAAAGCCGCTCTCGACCTCGGCCACGGCGACCTCTTTCCAAAACCGTTTCTGTTTCCACTCGCTCATGTCGTCAGTCTTTCCAGATGTCCTGCAACAGCGGCGCCAGCGCGGCGAAACTGTCGATAATATGATCCGCCCCAAGGCGCTCGGCCGGGTGAAAGCCCCAGTTGACCGCAATCGTATGCACCCCGGCTGCGCGCCCCATGTCGATGTCAAAACTGGTATCGCCAATCATCACCGTATGCGCAGGTGCCACCCCGGTGTCGGCCATCGCCCGCAGCACCATCGACGGATGCGGTTTCGACGGGTGGTGATCGGCACATTGCCGGGTTACGAAACACCGCAGCTCATGCGCCTCGATCAGCGCATCCAACCCGCGTTGAGATTTGCCGGTGGCCACCCCCAGCAGGTAGTGCGGCACCGCGTTCAGCTCCGCCAGCACCTCTGCCGCCCCGGGATAGAGCGGTGAATGCCCGGCACCCTTGGTAACGCGCGCCCGGTAATACGCATCCTTGTATCGCCCAACCACTATATCCCGCGACTCTGGGTGCAGATCAGGGGCCAACTGCGCGACAGCCTCCGGCAATGAAAGGCCAACTATCGAAAGAATATCCTGTTTCGCAGGCTTTCTTTCATACAACTCGAAAGCTTCCTGCATGCACTGAACAATGGTGCCCTGGCTATCCGCCAGGGTGCCATCCACATCAAACAGGATCAAACGCAGATCACCGCTCATCGTCATGAACCTCGTTACTGCAGGCTCTCAAACGGATCTTCTGACGCCAGACCTTCGGACCAGCCAAAGGTGTCCCAGCTGTCCTTCATGTGATCGGGCAAGGGCGCTGTGATCGACAGCGTCTTGCGCGTCACCGGATGCTCAAACGCCATGCGGCGGCAGTGCAGATGCAGCTTCTTTGAGATGATGCCGCCCAGCTGCGCCCCCCAGCCATCGCCGAGGTTCTCCTGCCCCGAGCCGCCGTATTTGCCGTCGCCCGCAATCGGATGACCGATCTCGGCCATATGCGCGCGCAGCTGATGGGTGCGACCGGTGATCGGCTCCATCGCCACCCAGGCCGCCCGGCTGGCAACCCGGTAGAGCGTGGCATATTGGGTATGCGAGCGTTTGGCGCCGGGTGTGCTGTCCACCTCGTTGGAATGGATGGCGATCATCTTCTCGCCTTCGCCGCTTTTGCCATGGCCCGGCGCCTTGACCAGCCCGCATTTGATCTCGCCCAGATAGGGAGTCGGCACGCCCGCCACCAGCGCCCAGTAGATCTTGCGCGTGGCACGATGCCGGAACGCCGCCGTCAGCGACTGCGCTGCCAGACGGGTGCGCGCCAGCACCAGAACACCGGAGGTATCCTTGTCCAGCCGGTGCACCAGACGCGGCTTCTCCTCGGCGTCGAACTGCAAGGCGGCACTCAGCCCGTCGACATGTTTGGTGGTGCCGCTGCCGCCCTGCACCGCCAGACCCGCGGGTTTGTTCAGCACGATGACGGCATCATCCTTGTAGATCACGCAGCCCCGGATCATCTTGGCGTCGGCCTCGGAAATCCGGTAGCTCGGCGCCTCTGCCGGTTTCAGATCGCTGGCGCCAAGCGGCGGCACCCGCACCACCTGACCGGCCTCGACGCGGGAACTGGCCTTGACCCGGCCCCCATCCAGACGCAGCTCGCCCTTGCGGCACATCTTCTCGATGCGGCCCTGGCTCACATGGGGAAACAGGCGGCGCAACCAGCGGTCGATGCGCTGGCCTGCGTCGTCTTCAGTGACAGTAATCATCTGTACGCCGCTCATGCGAACACTCCTCTGGCGGCCATCAGGCCCAAAAACAGCCCGCCGACCGACAGGCCAACGGACAACAGCACATATAGCGCAGCCTGCCCCAGGGCGCCGCGCTCGATCAGGGTGGCCGTCTCAAGCGAGAAGGCCGAAAACGTCGTGAAGCCGCCCAGCAGGCCGGTCATCACAAACGGGCTGAGATGGGTCAGCCCCTTATGGGCGGCAGCAACCACAAACAGCCCCATAACAAAGGAGCCGATCACATTCACCGCAAGGATCGCCACCGGAAAATCTCCCACCCCGAACAGGCGGTGGATCCCCAAACCGGCCAGATAGCGGCAGGCCGCGCCGATCGCGCCGCCCAGAGCCACATATAGAACCGAAAAAACCATCTGCGGTCTGTCGCCGGCTGGCGCGGTGATGTCAAGTTTTGCGCGCTGCATGGCAGCATTGCAGCCACGGCGCAGGCCCGTCATCTTTCCAGAAATACTCGCGCCGCAGGCCCGGCTTTGCCCCGCAAAGCCGGATCAGCTGTTCCGCTTGGCGCGCAGATTGGCAAAATACTCGGTCCGGCGCTTCAACTCGCGCTCAAAGCCCCGCTCGACCGGCTGATAAAGCACCGGGCGCGGCACGTCGTCGGGAAAATAGTTCTGCCCTGAAAACCCGTCGGCGGCGTTGTGATCGTAATCATAGCCCTCACCGTAGCCTTGCGATTTCATCAGCTTGGTCGGCGCGTTCAGGATATGTTTGGGCGGCGGCGCGCTGCCTGTCTGTTTCGCGAGCCGTCGCGCCGCCTTATAGGCCATGTAGCCCGCGTTGGTCTTGGGGGCGAGGGCCAGGTAGATCACCGCCTGGGCCAGCGCCAGCTCGCCCTCGGGGCTGCCAAGGCGCTCATAGGTCTCCCAGGCCTCGATGCAGATGCCCTGCGCCTGCGGATCGGCCAGCGCGATATCCTCCACCGCCATGCGGGTGAGCCGGCGCGCCAGATAGCGCGGATCCTCGCCACCCTCCAGCATCCGGGCAAACCAGTAGAGGGCTGCATCCGGGTCGGAGCCGCGCACGGATTTATGCAGGGCAGAAATCAGGTTGTAATGCTCATCGCCGGATTTGTCGTATTTCGCCGCCCGCCGCATCAGCCGGGTGGCCAGCGCCTCGCGGCCCAGCGGGCTGTCCACGGTCCACGCGGCGATCTGTTCGATGAGGTTCAGCAGCGCCCGCCCGTCGCCATCGGCCATCCCCTGAAGCGCGTCGCGGGCATCGGGCGTCAGCGGCAGGGCGCGGCCCAGCTCCTGCTCGGCGCGTTGGGTCAGCCGCTCCAGATCGACCAGAGACAGGCGTTCCAGCACCAGCACCTGCGCCCGGCTCAGCACAGCGGCGTTCAGTTCAAACGACGGGTTTTCAGTGGTCGCCCCCACCAGCAGAATGGTGCCATCCTCCATATGCGGCAGGAAGCCGTCCTGCTGCGCCTTGTTGAACCGGTGGATCTCATCCACGAACAGCAATGTCCCCTGCCCGTTCTGACGGCGGATCCTTGCGGCTTCGAACACCTTCTTCAGATCCGGCACGCCGGTGAAAATGGCCGAGATCTGCACGAAATGGAGATCGGTTTCACGGGCCAGAAGCCGGGCGATGGTGGTCTTGCCCACGCCCGGTGGCCCCCAGAAGATCAGCGATGACAGCGAGCCCGATGCCAGCATCACCCCCAGCGGGGCGTCCTCGCCCAGAACCTGCGTCTGGCCGATCACCTCTGTCAGCGTCTTCGGCCGCAGCCGATCCGCCAGCGGGCGGTTCAGCTCGGCGGTCGGATCTGGCCGGGGCGCGGCATCACCGCTGTCAAAGAGATCAGCCATGATCAGAGCCGGTAACGCAGCGACACGCGCTGGCCCTGACGGTTCAGATCAATCTTCATCCAGCGGCCAATCGCCGCCAGCACGGCAGAGACATCGGAGGGGGTCTCGATGGCCTCATTGTTGATGCCAAGGATAATGTCACCGGCGCGCAGACCGACACGGCCGCCATAGGCGCCGGGATCGGTGATCACCACACCTGTGGCGGTCATCGGCAGCTGCAAACGAACAATCGACTGCGGGTTGATCCGCGCAAGGGTCAGCCCCGGCAGCGGCGTCCCTTCGGGCAGGGTAAGCGGATCGGCGGGCGGATCATCGGGGGCCAGCATCATCTCGACCATCACCGTGCTGCGCTCGGTGCCGCGCAGCCGGGTCACCTCGGCGCTGTCGCCCAGACCGGCCACCGACATGCGGAAGACCATTTCGGAGGGCGAATTCACCGCCTCCCCCGCCACGTCGAGCACGACATCCCCCACCTCGAACCCGGCCTTGGCAAAGGGGCTGGCGGGATGCAGTTCCGAGATCACCATGCCTTCTGGCAGCTCCATCCCAAGCGACGCCGCCAGATCGGCATCGACCGGCTGACCCATCATGCCTGCCCAAGGGCGATGGAATTCCTCGGCACCATCATGGGCCTGCCGCATGAAGGCCCGCACCAGATTGGCCGGGATCGCAAAACCGATCCCGTTGGAGCCGCCGGAGCGGGTGACGATGCGGGTGTTGATGCCAATCAGATTGCCATTCACATCAATCAGCGCCCCGCCAGAGTTACCGGGGTTAATCGGCGCGTCGGTCTGAATGAAATAGCCGATCCCCTCGCCCGTCGCCGCGCCGGAGCGCGCCAGCCCGGAGACGATGCCGCTGCTGACGGTCTGGCCCACCCCAAAGGGGTTGCCGATCGCCAGTGCCAGTTCGCCCACCTCTACCCGGTCACTGTCACGCAGCTCCAGAAAGGGGAGGTCCTTGGCGTCCTGTAGCTGGAGAATGGCCAGATCGCTGGCCTCATCCGCAAGCACCACCTGAGCGGCATATTCGCGCCGGTCGGTGGTCACCACCCGGATATCCGTCGCCATACCAACCACATGGTAGTTCGACACCACGATGCCATCAGCCGACAGGATCACCCCGGAGCCAAGCGAGTTCTGCACCCGTGGCTGCGGCTTTGACAGGCCGCGAAAGAAATCGTCGAAGAAGGGATCGTTCATAAAAGGCGTGCGGCGCTGTTCCTGCACGATCTTGGCATAGATGTTCACCACCGCAGGCGCCGCCTGTTTCACCAGAGGCGCAAAACCAAGCGAGATTTCTGCCTGCGACTGGGGCACGCGGGTTTCGGCAAAGGCCTGTGTGGAGGGGATCTGAGTGGCCAGAAACAGGCCCGCTGCGGTCAGGATGGCACGAAACATGACGACTCCGATTGTTCTTGTGAACAGGATATGCGGACCGCTGCCGTCTTTTACAAGGTAGGATTCACCGGGGAAAATCCGCGACTTTGGCCCCTATCCCCAACCGGGGGCCTCCCGCGAAACGGGGGCGCAGAACGAAAAACCCCCGCCCTGTTGCCAGAGCGGGGGTCAGGTCCGGTCGAAACCGGGAGTTCTTATTCGTCAGCAGCAGCTTCTGCTTCGGCCAGGCGTGCCTTGTCGGCGGCGCCTTTGGCATCGCGATCACGATCAACGAATTCGATGATCGCCATCGGTGCCATGTCGCCATAGCGGAAACCGGCTTTCAGGATACGGACATAGCCGCCCTGACGGTCTTTGTAGCGCGGGCCCAGAACGTCGAACAGTTTTGCAACGTCCTTGTCTTCCTTCAGCTTGGACGCGGCCTGACGGCGGGCGTGCAGGTCGCCACGCTTTGCCAGGGTGATCATCTTTTCGATGATCGGGCGCAGTTCTTTTGCTTTGGGAAGGGTTGTCTTGATCTGCTCGTGCTCGATCAGCGAGCCGGCCATGTTGGAGAACAGGGCCTTACGGTGCTCATGAGTACGGTTCAGGCGGCGGTAACCACGTGCGTGACGCATTTTTTCAATCCTTTACTTCGCGTTTTGCTTTGTCAGGCGGCTGATGCGTGTCAGCTGCTCTCCTTGGGGCAGATGCCCGGGTCTTCCCCCGCAACCGGGGCATTTCGGGCGGCCTTAGAGGCCGCCCAATCTCTTAGAAGCTGTCTTCGAACTTTTTGGCCAGATCTTCGATGTTGTCCGGCGGCCAGTCCTCGACATCCATGCCAAGGTGCAGACCCATGCCCGACAGCACTTCTTTGATCTCGTTCAGCGACTTGCGGCCGAAGTTCGGCGTGCGCAGCATTTCTGCTTCGGTCTTCTGGATGAGATCGCCGATGTAGACGATGTTGTCGTTCTTCAGGCAGTTTGCCGAACGGACAGACAGTTCCAGCTCGTCCACTTTCTTCAGCAGAAGCGGGTTGAACTCGAGACCATCGTCGTCGTCCTGACGGTTTGCCGATTCCGGTTCGTCGAAGTTGACGAAGATCGACAGCTGGTCCTGCACGATACGGGCCGCGTAGGCAACCGCGTCATCGGGCGTGATGGAGCCGTCTGTTTCAATCTTCATGGTCAGCTTGTCGTAGTCCAGAACCTGACCTTCACGGGTCGGCTGAACGTCATAGGAGACCTTCTTGACCGGCGAATAGATGGCGTCGATCGGGATCAGACCGATGGGCGCATCTTCAGGCTTGTTCTTGTCAGCAGAGACATAGCCCTTGCCGGTGTTGACGGTCAGTTCCATGAACAGATCAGCACCATCATCGAGGTGACAGATCACGTGCTCACGGTTCAGCACTTCGATGCCAGCGGATTCGGAGATGTCACCGGCGGTGACAACTGCGGGGCCTTTGGCATTGATCGAGAGGCGCTTGGGGCCTTCGACTTCCATACGCAGCGACACACCTTTGAGGTTCAGGATGATGTCGGTGACATCTTCGCGAACGCCGGCGACGCTGGAGAATTCATGCAGGACGTTGTCGATCTGCACGGAGGTGATGGCGGCGCCTTGCAGCGAGCTCATCAGAACGCGGCGCAGCGCGTTGCCCAGTGTCAGGCCAAAGCCGCGTTCCAGCGGTTCAGCCACAACGGTGGCCTGGCGTGCGGGATCATTGCCCGGCTTCACGTCAAGCTGAGTCGGCTTGATCAGTTCAGCCCAATTCTTGTGGATCATGCGGTCCCTCCATTCCTGTCCGTACCTCATGTCCGAAAGGTACAGACGCCCGAGGTTTCAAATGGCGTACTGGGGCCTTGCAGAAATCGCAAAGCCCCAGCAAAAAATCAGTGTCGCTTAGACGCGGCGGCGCTTCGGCGGGCGGCAGCCGTTGTGCGCGATCGGGGTCACATCACGGATCGAGGTGATGTTGAAGCCCACTGCGGCCAGGGCGCGCAGCGCGGATTCACGGCCCGAACCGGGGCCCTGAACTTCGACTTCCAGAGTTTTAACGCCGTGTTCCTGCGCTTTTTTGCCTGCATCTTCAGCAGCCATCTGAGCGGCATAAGGAGTCGATTTACGCGACCCTTTGAAGCCCATGGTGCCTGCGGAGGACCAGGAAATCGCATTGCCTTGCACGTCCGAGATCAGGATCTTGGTGTTGTTGAACGAGGAGTTCACATGTGCAACGCCGGAGGCGATGTTCTTGCGCTCTTTGCGCTTGGTACGAGTCTTATCGCGTGCCATTGATCAAACCCTCCCTTATTTCTTCTTACCAGCAATGGCCTTTGCGGGGCCTTTGCGAGTACGAGCGTTGGTGTGGGTACGCTGACCGCGAACGGGCAGGTTACGACGATGGCGCAGACCGCGGTAGCAGCCCAGATCCATCAGACGCTTGATGTTCATCTGAACTTCACGGCGCAGGTCGCCTTCGACGGTGTAGTTGGCGTCGATGTGCTCACGCACGGCCAGAACTTCAGCGTCGGACAGCTCGTTCACACGACGGGTTGCGTCGATGCCTACGGCTTCGCAGATGGCTTGAGCAGAGGTCGTGCCAATGCCGGTGATATAGGTAAGGGCGATAGGTACCCGCTTTGCAGTCGGGATGTTTACGCCGGCAATACGTGCCACGTGTCACTTTCCTTTTCGTTGCGGTTCCGTAGCGCCGGAACCTTTTTTCACAACGCTTGACCTTGGCAGTGTCGCCCGTGGGTCCAGCATTTCGAGGTGGTCAGGGCAGGCAAAAATTGCGCGCACCTGTGATGATTCCCAGAAGGGATGGGCTTCCGTATGTGGAAATCGTGCTATGGTCAACCCATCGACAAGACTGGGACCGAAGTTTCCCGCAAGGTCAACCGTCAACGGCAGCATTTGTGACGTTTTATCTGCATATTGCCCTCCCCCGCAACAAAAACGCCCCGGCCAGAATGGCGCGGGGCGATGATCTATCAGTGCTGGAGAGGCTGCGGCTCAGTCGCCCATGATCCAGCCGAGATTCTTGCGAACCTCTTCGATGGAGGCCAGACCGTCGAGACGCTGAAGGTTGCCCTTGGCGTAGTAGTAGCCGATCAGCGGCGAGGTCTTCTTGTAGTATTCCATCAGCCGGGTGCGCAGGCTTTCCTCGTTGTCGTCGGGGCGACGTTTCTGCGAGGTACCGCCGCAGTTGGCGCATTTGCCATCGGCAGGCCAGGGCTTGGTCTCGTCGTGATAGACTTCACCGCAATCGCCACAGGTCGAACGACCGGTGATGCGGGCAACCAGCGCGGCGTCATCCACCTGCATCTCGATCACCGCGTCCAGTTTCTGGCCGGTTTCGCTCAGCAGTTCGGCCAGCGCATCCGCCTGCGCCAGCGTCCGCGGGAAACCGTCGAAGATAAAGCCGCCCTCGGCTCCTTCTTCGATCTTTTCGCGAATGAGCCCAATCACGATACGGTCAGTCACCAGCTCGCCGCGGGCAATCACAGCGGCAACCCGCTTGCCCATTTCGCTGCCCGACGCCTGCGCATCGCGCAGCATGTCGCCGGTGCTGAGCTGAACCATATTGCGCGATTCAACCAGGTAGCGTGCTTGTGTTCCCTTGCCCGCGCCGGGCGGGCCCAGAAGGATAATATTGCTCATCGGCGTGCAGGTCCCCGTCGTGTCCGTTTCTTATTGCGGCCGCGCAGCTGGCTCTTTTCAATGAGACCTTCGTATTGGTGCGCAAGCAGGTGGCTTTGTGCCTGTTGAATGGTGTCCATCACAACAGAAACCACAAT
This sequence comes from Phaeobacter sp. JH204B, assembly GCF_048055755.1. Lineage (NCBI taxonomy): Bacteria > Pseudomonadati > Pseudomonadota > Alphaproteobacteria > Rhodobacterales > Roseobacteraceae > Phaeobacter > Phaeobacter sp. JH204B. The sequence continues at coordinate 18,703 of NZ_JAYMXF010000005.1, read as the reverse complement.
CAACACGGAGGTGCCGCCAAAGTAAACCGGGATTGCAAGCTGACCACGCAGGATTTCCGGCAGCAGACAGACAGCCGCGAGATAGGCCGAACCCAGAACCAGCACGCGATTGACCACATATTCGAGGTATTCGGCGGTTTTCTTGCCGGGACGGATACCGGGAACAAAGCCGTTCTGATTCTTCAAGTTGGTCGCGACCTCATCGGGTTTGAAGGACACGTTGAAGGTGTAGAAATAGGCGAAGAACACGATCATACCGACAAAGAACAGCAGGTAGAGCGGCTGACCGGGGCCGAAGTTGGCCAGCAGCCAGGACATGATCGGGCCGGAGGTGCTGCCTGCGGAGAAGGTCGAGATGGTCACCGGCAGCAGCAGCAGAGAGGACGCAAAGATCGCCGGGATCACGCCTGCGGGGTTCACCTTGACCGGCAGGTGGCTGGAGCCACCGTCATAGACCTTCATGCCGACCTGACGGCGCGGGTACTGGATATGGATCTTGCGCAGGGCGCGCTCCATGAACACCACGAACATGATGATGGCGATCATCATCACGATCACCGCGATGATCACCGCCGGGCTGATCGCACCGGAGCGGCCGGAGGCCAGGAACTGGGCAATCGCGGCGGGCACTTCGGCGATGATGCCAACGAAGATGATCAGGGAGATACCATTGCCGATGCCGCGCTGGGTGATCTGCTCGCCCAGCCACATCAGGAACATGGTGCCACCCACCAGGGTGATCATGCAGGCGAGGCGGAAATAGAGCCCCGGATCGGTCGCCAGATCCCCCGATTCGAGCGAGACCGCCAGACCATAGGCCTGCGCTGTCGCCAGAAGCACGGTGCCGTAGCGGGTGTATTGGTTGATCTTCTTGCGGCCCTGCTCGCCCTCTTTCTTGAGCTGTTCGAGCGCCGGGACCATCGAGGTCAGCAGCTGCACAATGATCGACGCCGAAATATAGGGCATGATGCCAAGTGCAAAGATGCCCATACGGCCAAGCGCGCCGCCGGTGAACATGGACACCATGCCCCCGATGCCCTGCCCTGCCGAGGTCATGAACTGGCGCAGTGCATCCGCATCAATCCCCGGAACGGGAATATAGGTGCCCAGGCGATAGACAATCAAAAGCCCGAGCGTAAACAGGATACGGTTGCGCAGATCCGTGGCTTTGCCAAGAGCGGCCCAGCTGGTGTTCGCCGCCATTTGTTCTGCTGCTGATACCATAAAAAAGGTCTCTTCTTGCGAAAACGCCGCCCAGGGCCGTTTTCCGGCTCGGGCGGCGTCAATGGAAAACTGAAGACTATGTAAGCGGCATCGGCGCCGCTCACAAGCTGTTACTCAGCTGCGGCAGTGTTTGCCACGGTCAGGGCGCCACCAGCCTTTGCGACTGCGTCTACGGCGGCCTTGGAGGCGCCGGTCACAGCGATGGTTGCCTTGGCGGTGAAGTCACCCTTTGCCAGAACGCGGATACCGTCCAGCTTACGACGTACCAGACCCGACGAGATCAGGGTGTCTTCGGTGATGGAACCGGCTTCCAGCTTGCCTTCGTCGATGAATTTCTGGATCAGGCCCAGGTTCACAACAGCGTAGGACTTGCGGTTCGGCTTGTTGAAGCCGCGCTTGGGCAGACGCTGGTAGAGGGGCATCTGGCCGCCTTCGTAGCCATTGATCGAAACACCCGAACGGGATTTCTGACCTTTGATACCACGGCCACCCATTTTACCTTTGCCGGAACCCGGACCACGTGCAACGCGGGTGCGTTTCTTGGCGGCGCCGGGATTGTCGCGCAGTTCATTGAGTTTCATATCGCTTCTCCTTTGCCGGAACTGCCCCCGAAGCGGATTAGGGCAAACACGGCGTTTCTTGGTTTTCTGATTCTGTCGTCCAGAGGACCACCGGGGGCGTATAGACCCGATACCGCGCCGGATCAAGGGTTCAGTCCATATGCGGCGGACACCGGGTTCCAAAGCGGATCAGGACAGCCGCCAAGCACCAAGGCCCGCCAGGGCGTCGGCCCTGTCGGTGGCTGCTATTGCAGGTCTGTTGCGGTGTCCGTTGCGTCTGTGGCCGACCGATAAAGGGTGGCGGCGCCGCCGGGGGATGTGGGACGGGATCTCTCCCGTGCGAAATAATATTATCAAGCTCCCCGGTTGCCACACCGGGGCCCTGGTCATGGGTGCCGGGGGTGTCAGGCCCGGCGGGGATCGCGATCCTGTGCAGAATGCCACGGGCGCGTAAACGGATCATGGAGCGGGCGCGCGCCGGGGTGGCAACGGCCAGCGACTGGCTGGCAACGGGCTGACCATCGGCATCGTCGCGCCAGAAACCAAAAACGCCCCCGCAGCGCGGAGGCGTGTCCAGTCCGACCCCTGAGGGAGGAGAAAGAGACGGTCTGGAGCTTGGGTCGATCCGGGGGGAGCCGTCGTTGCGGTCCCCGCCGGATGACAATCTGTTGCGGCTCTCGCCTTACTGGCCGTAGGCCTGCGCGTGGGCGATTTGCGGAATGTCGCAGCGGCGCACGCCGATGTCCGCCAGGTCGCGGTTGGACAGGCCATCCAGCTCGGCGAAGGTGCGTTTGTATTCGGCGCGACGGGCCCAGCTGTCCTTGACCTCTTCTGCGAAGCCACGCAGGCGCGCTGCGAGGTTAAAGCCGGTGTCGGTGGTGTTGATGACATGTGCCATAATGTTGATCCTTTATCTGACCGGACGAATTTCCGGGTGGTCTCAGTTATGTCTGTTTCAGTGACACCCGAGAGATAGGTGGAAATGTTTGCGCAAACAACTGACAGGTCGGACTGCCCGCTATGCACGCCAAGCATAGGAGATGACTGAGATATTAATCTCCGGCGTGCGGTCTGGGCCGGATGGCGCGCAGCCGTTGCGGCCGTGGGAATCGTGGAGGTTCGGCGCAAGGCCGATCTGGAGGGGGCGCGGCAGGCCGGATGCTGGCGAGATTGCGCACCACCACCGCAGATACCGGTATTTCCGCGCTCCAACGGCGTTTTCCGTCACCCTAGGGATGCCTGGGCTAGCCTCCGGAGCCGCGAACTATCCTTTCGTGTGATTGATGCAATTTGAGGCAAATGGCACATTGAGGACAAGGAAATCATCAGCATCAAGGAACACGATCATGGCACTCTTCAGCACTCTCATCGGCGCAAGCGCAACCGTCACCGCAATCGCAACCGGCTTTATCGGCCTCTCCACCACCGTGGTGGCGCTGCTGGTTCTCTACCCTCTGACTGCCGAGCTGGCGACCCGCCTGCTGCAGGCCATCATCGACCGCCGGGACGCGGCTGAAACCGCCCCTGATCTGCCCTACTACGACGCCCGCACCTACTTCGGCTGATCAACCGACCACCGCTGGCCGCCCCTAGTCTGTGCCATCGCGGATCCGGTGATCATCGCTGATGTTGAAAACCGACAGTCCAGATGGCCGGGGGCCTCTCTCCCGGCGGATCAGATAGATACCCCCTCCTCCCAAATTGATCTCTGCAACAAAAAAGCGCCCCGAAATCGGGGCGCTTTCTTTTGTTTGGCTCATACGAGAGAGCGCTTAGTCGCGCTCTTCGATGATCTCAACCAGATGCGGGATCTTGTTGACCATACCACGTACGGAAGGGGTATCTTCCAGTTCGCGGGTCTTGTGCATCTTGTTCAGGCCCAGGCCAACGAGGGTTGCGCGCTGGTCTGCGGGGCGGCGGATCGGGGAGCCGATCTGCTTAACGACGATGGTTTTTGCCATGTGTCCGTCTCCTTACGCTTCTGCTTCAGCAGCAGGGGCTTCATCCCGCTTGGGCAGGATGTCGGCGACTTTTTTGCCACGACGCTGAGCAACCGAACGGGGCGACTGCTCTTTTTTCAGACCGTCGATGGTGGCGCGGATCATGTTGTAGGGGTTCTGCGAACCGATCGACTTCGAAACAACGTCTTTGACGCCGAGCATTTCGAAGACGGCACGCATAGGACCACCTGCGATGATACCGGTACCTTCCGGTGCGGTGCGCATGACAACTTTGCCTGCGCCGTGACGGCCGTGCATGTCGTGATGCAGGGTGCGGCCTTCTTTCAGCTGCACGCGGATCATCTGACGCTTGGCCTGCTCGGTGGCTTTACGAATGGCCTCGGGGACCTCTTTCGCTTTACCTTTACCAAAGCCGACGCGGCCTTTCTGATCGCCAACAACCACCAGAGCGGCGAAGCCGAAGCGCTTACCACCTTTTACGGTTTTCGACACCCGGTTGATCGCGACCAGACGGTCGGCGAATTCCGGGGTTTCTTCTTCGCGGCGGCCACGGCCACGGCGATTTTCACGTTCTGCCATGAGGCAATCCTTTTCATTCTGACGACAAGCGCCTGACTTGAACTCAATCCAGGTGGGTTAGGACCGGATCGGCCCGCCCCCGGATCATCGGGATGGCGCGAACGCCACCCACTTTGACTTTGGGTGTATGCCCCGGACCCGACGACTGCCGGAACCGAGGCGCACAGATCCTTAGATCTTCAGGCCGCCTTCACGCGCAGCGTCGGCCAGAGCCTTCACCTTGCCGTGAAACAGGAAGCCGCCACGATCGAAATAGGCCTCGGTGACGCCAGCCGCCTTGGCGCGCTCGGCGATAACCGAACCCACTTTGGTAGCTGCTTCGACGTTGTTCTTGCCAACGTGACCCAGGTCTTTTTCCAGGGTCGATGCCGAAGCGAGGGTCACACCGCGTACGTCGTCGATCAGCTGAACAGAGATGTTCTTGTTCGAACGGTGTACGGACAGGCGCGGACGGCCTGCGTTGACCTTGCGAAGCTTGTTCCGGACGCGCAGCCGGCGCTTCAGAAACAGGGTACGTTTGCTGTTTGCCATTTTGCTGGTCCTTACTTCTTCTTGCCTTCCTTGCGGAAGATAAACTCGCCTTTGTAGCGAATGCCTTTGCCCTTGTAGGGCTCGGGACGACGCCAGTCGCGGATTTTGGCCGCAACTTCGCCAACGAGTTGTTGATCATTACCTTCGACAACGATTTCGGTCTGCTTCGGTGCGGTGATGGTGACACCTTCCGGGGCAGTGAAATCAACGTCGTGGCTGTAGCCCAGGTTCAGCTTCAGGGTGTTGCCCTGCATCTGAGCCCGGTAACCCACACCCTGGATCTCCAGCTCTTTTTTGAAGCCGGTGGTCACGCCTGCAACCAGGTTCGCGACCATGGTGCGGGACATGCCCCACTGCTGGCGCGCGCGCTTGGATTTGCCGCGGGGATCCACTTTGATGACATTGTCATCAACAGTCAGGGTGACGTCGTCGGTCGCGGTGAAGCTGCGGGCGCCTTTCGGGCCTTTGACTTCGATGGTCTGGCCGGACACAGAAGCAGTTACGCCGCTGGGAAGTTCGACCGGTTTTTTACCAATACGGGACATCGTGGGGCCTCCTTAGAAGACGGTGCAGAGCACTTCGCCGCCAACGTTGGCTGCGCGTGCGCTTGCGTCCGACATCACACCCTTGGGGGTGGAGACAATCGACACACCCAGGCCCTGACGGACCGACGGGATGTCATTGACGCCCATGTAAACGCGACGACCGGGTTTGGAGACCCGCTTCAGTTCACGAATGACAGGTTCGCCATCGAAGTATTTCAGGCTGATTTCCAGAGCCGGGTGGCCCTTTGCATCAGTCGCAGACTCATAACCGCGGATGTAACCCTCTTGCTTCAGCACATCCAGAACCCATGCACGCAGCTTGGAAGCCGGTGTCATGACAGTGGATTTGCCGCGCATTTGCGAGTTACGGATACGGGTGAGCATATCGCCGATAGGATCGTTCATATCAGTCTCTCCCTTACCAGCTCGATTTCACCATGCCGGGGATCTGGCCATTCGAGCCCAGTTCCCGCAGTGCGATCCGGCTGATCTTCAGCTTACGGTAGTAAGCGTGAGGACGGCCGGTCAGCTGGCAGCGGTTGTGCAGACGGGTTGCCGACGAGTTACGCGGCAGTTTCGCCAGGTCGAGGCGCGCCTTGAAGCGCTCTTCCATCGGGCGAGATTCGTCGTTTGCGATTTCTTTCAGCTCGGCACGCTTTGCGGCGTATTTTGCCACCAGGCGTTCGCGCTTCTTCTCGCGTTCGATCATGCTTTTCTTAGCCATGTCTCTTCCTTCCCGCGCTTAGCTATTGAAGGGCATGTTGAAAGCTTTCAACAGCGCCTTTGCTTCCGCGTCGGTATTCGCGGTGGTGGCAATCACGATGTCCATACCCCAAGCTTCGTCGATCTTGTCGAAGTCGATCTCAGGGAAGACCATGTGCTCTTTCAGACCCATGGCATAGTTGCCACGGCCGTCAAAAGACGTGCCCGACACGCCGCGGAAGTCGCGGATACGGGGCATCGCGATGGTGGTCAGACGGTCGAGGAATTCGTACATCCGGTCGCCGCGCAGAGTCACCTTTGCGCCCATCGGCATGCCTTCGCGAACGCGGAAGCCGGCGATGGAGTTCTTTGCCACTGTGGTCAGTGCCTTCTGGCCCGCGATTGCGGTCAGATCAGCCTGAGCAGACTTGGCTTTCTTGCTGTCTTTAACGGCAGCACGGCCGCAGCCGATGTTCAGAACGATTTTGTCCAGCTTGGGGATCATCATGTCGTTCTTGTAGCCGAACTCTTCTTTCAGGGCGCCACGGATGGTTTCCTTGTAGAGAGCTTTCAGACGCGGGGTATAGGTTGCGTTATCAAGCATCAATCACGTCCCCCGTGGTTTTGGCGAAGCGCACTTTCTTGTCACCTTCCATACGGAAGCCAACGCGGGTTGCTTTGCCGTTTGCGTCCAGCAGGGCCAGGTTCGACAGCTGGATGGGCAGTGCCTTGGGCAGACGGCCACCCTGGTCAGACTGGGTCTGACGTGTGTGGCGGATTGCCATGTTCACACCGTCAACGATGGCTTTGCCGGCTTTAGGGTCAACGGAGGCGATGGTGCCTTCTTTGCCCTTGTCCTTGCCGGCCAGCACGACGACCTTGTCGCCTTTGCGGAGTTTAGCAGCCATGATTACAGCACCTCCGGAGCGAGCGAGATGATCTTCATGAAGTTTTTCGCGCGCAGCTCACGAACAACCGGGCCAAAGATACGGGTACCTACGGGCTCGTTGTTGTTGTTCAGGATGACAGCTGCATTGCGGTCAAAACGGATTGCGGTACCGTCTTCACGACGGACCTCTTTGGCGGTGCGTACGACGACGGCCTTGCGGACGTCCCCTTTTTTCACGCGGCCGCGCGGGATGGCTTCCTTGACCGAGACGACAATGATGTCGCCAACGGATGCGTACTTACGCTTGGAACCACCCAGAACCTTGATGCACTGAACTCGGCGAGCGCCGGAGTTGTCAGCAACATCCAGGTTTGTTTGCATCTGGATCATGTGGTTTCTCCCGACCTTTGGGGCGCCGATGCGTGGCGTAATCCCCCAGGGTTTCGACTAACTGTTAAGTCTAGTCGCCAGGAGTCTCGAGATGAGACTCTTAGGCTTCCAGAACTTCCCAGCGTTTCGTTTTCGATTTCGGCGCGCACTCGATGATGCGTACGGAATCGCCGACCTTGAAAGCGTTCTTTTCATCGTGAGCCCGGTACTTCTTGGACTTACGGATGGTTTTCTTCAGAACCGGATGCGTAAAGCGGCGCTCAACGGAAACGGTGACGGTCTGTGCGTTAGCGTCGGAGGTCACAACGCCTTGCAGGATACGTTTGGGCATTCGAGAAGCTCCTTATTCAGCTGCAGCAGCAGCTTTTTCGTTCAGGATGGTTTTGACGCGTGCAGCATTGCGGCGGGCCGCCTTGATGCCTGCGGTCGATTCCAGCTGACCGGTTGCCTGCTGAAAACGCAGGTTGAAGCTCTCTTTTTTCAGGGATGCGAGGGTATCGCGGAGTTCATCCACGGTTTTCTCGCGCAGATCATTGGCGTTCATCGCCTTTGTTCCTTGTCCTAAGCACCAGAAGGCCCCGAGATGGGTCACCTTTGAACCTGGTGGGTTATGTCACACCGCGCCGAAAGACGCGGCAAAAAGAATCACCAGCCCCAAATCCACGCGGGACAGGGGTCAGGCGATGGGTCCACTTACAGGAGGTAGACGGTCGGGGCAAGGGTGAAGTTTGCGACACCCTTTGGTACCCGGTCGCGCCCCTTAGCGCAGCTCGCGAACCCGCGTTAAGATCGTGTCAAATTGCCACCCGCTTTGGAGCCGCGCAAGCCACAGGCGTTTCCCCATTCCAGAAATCACCATCGCGTGCCGCCTCGCCCGAACTCGCTGGATATCCTGAATGCGGATCTGATCGGCAATGCCTTGCTTTTCGACAATCAGCACGCGCTGTGTGGTGATGATGTAGGTGACCGAGCGAAAGGCACGATGGATGAACAGCCAGATCACTAGAGCCAGTGGCGCGCAGAGCACAATGACGATCACCTCAGTCAGCGTTAGCGCAATGCGGGCGTGAGTGGCGTGAACGACTTGCTCACGGGCAAGAAGCTCGATTGCCGCGTGATCGTACATCTGGCTTACTTACCGTTCGTCATTTGAATTTAGCCCCAACTGGAATGAGGGTGGGGCAAAGGGAACTCACAGTTTAGTCACAGTCATACCAGATTGTCGTCGCGGGTCGCTGCGTTCCATTTGCCAAAGTCGCGACGCTCGCCTTCGGGGCCTTATACACGGTTAAGACGGGCTTACCGATGCGTTCGCAATAGCCCGCGACACGACGATCAATAGCGTTAGAGCTGACTTCGTTCTTGAAGTAGATGATCTCCAAGGATGAGCCCACAGGGAAAGCCAGATGGATGCCCGTTCGATCAGCCGGGTTAGGAAAAACCTGCGCAATGAGAGACGCACGTCGCATCGCTGCCTTCTCAGAATCAACGCAAGCAGACAGCGCCATTAGGGATACAGAAGCAAGAACTAGAATTGATTTCATTTAATCAGCCATCCTCTTGGGTTGTGTGCCCTGCATAGTTGCACGCGCTGCAAGTGCAACCCAAGTTTCACTCCCAGCGGTAGTTAAAGCTCACCGAAACGCGCTCGTCTTCGGCCATGTTCATCGGCACCTCGTGGCGGATGAAGCTTTCCCACAGCAGCACATCCCCGACGGCGGGTGACTGGTAGACAAATGTCTTCAGCTCCTGGCGGCAGTCCTTCATGCGCGGGGGATGCGCCATCATCATGGCGTGGCGCGGGTCCTCCAGCTTCAGCGCGCTCGCGCCTTCGGGCATCGACACATAGGTCGTGCCGGAGATCACAGAATGAGGGTGGATGTGGCTGGCGTGGGTGCCGCCCTCGGGCAGTATGTTGATCCAGAGATCCTCCAGAACCAACGCACGCCCGTCCAGATCCAGCTCCAGATCCTTGGCAAAGGCCGCGACATGAAGATCAAGCGACTTCACCAGATCGGCAAAAATCGGGAAGCGCCACGGCAGATCGGTCAGCGAGGCATAGGAGGTATAGCCGGGATAGCTGTTCTCCTCGCACCAATCCTGACCGGCTTCATCATCCTGAGCGATCACGAAGCAGGAGTTTTCAAGTTCACCGGCATCAACCTTTGGTCCGTGTTCGGACAGGGCTGCGCGGTAGAGACGGGTTACAAAGAGGGAATCTATCTGTGCCATATCTGTCCTTTAGCGCAACATCAGGGTGAGTACGAGATGCTTTGCCGGACAAGATAGGTCTGCCCCCTTCCCTTTTCACCGCGCCCGCCCATAAGCTGGCCTCACCCAGGATGAGGAGCAGAACATGCGCTGGATATTGAGACTGCTGAGCCATGGGATCGCGCTGGCGTTCGGATTTGCGTTGGGTATCTATATGTTGCCAATCCTGACCGCGCCGCAGAGCCCGGATGCCGCAACCCTGAGCGAAAGCGCCAAGGGAGCACGCTTTACCGGCAGTTTCAGCCGCGATCTGGTCGGCAGCGATTTCCTGCATTGGGGCACCGGCAGCATCAGCCTGTCGCCGCAGCAGATCACCCATATGGGCGAGCTGTCACCGGGACCGGACTACAAACTCTACCTGACGCCAGAGTTTGTTGAGGATGAGGCCGGGTTCGAGGCGATCAAGGCCGCGTCGGCGCGGATTGGCGATGTGAAGATGTTCGACGGGCTGATCCTGCCCATCCCCGAAGGGATCAACATCGAGGATTACACCACCGTGGTGATCTGGTGTGAGGCCTTCGGAGAGTTCATCACCGCCGCAAAATATCGCTAGCCTGACCGCCCGCCGCCGGGGCGGACAAATCATTCTACGCCGAAGGCACATAAGAAAACCCCCACCGATTGCTCGGCGGGGGCTTTTTGTTTTCTCATCGGATGCGCAAGAGCGCCGCCGCTTACCAGTCTTCGCGAACTACGACGCGGGTCTTGACCGGCAGCTTCATCGCGGCCAGGCGCAGGGCCTCGCGTGCGATTTCGTCATTGACGCCGTCGATCTCGAACATCACGCGACCGGGCTTCACTTTGCAAGCCCAGTAATCCACGGAGCCCTTACCTTTACCCATACGAACTTCGACGGGCTTGGAGGTAACCGGGGTATCCGGGAAGATGCGGATCCAGACACGACCCTGACGCTTCATGTGGCGGGTCATGGCACGACGGGCAGCCTCGATCTGACGCGCGGTAACACGCTCAGGAGTGGTTGCCTTCAGGCCATAGGTGCCGAAGTTCAGGTCCGAACCGCCTTTTGCTTCGCCGGAAATCCGGCCTTTGTGCATTTTGCGGAATTTAGTACGCTTTGGTTGAAGCATGTCATCTCCTCCTTAGCGACGACCGCCTGCACCGCGAGGTGCCGGACCGTCCTGGAGTTCCTGTGCTTTACGGTCACGCGCCTGAGGATCGTGTTCCATGATCTCGCCTTTGAAGATCCAGACTTTGATCCCGATGATCCCGTAAGGGGTCATGGCTTCGGAGTGAGCGTAATCGATGTCGGCGCGCAGCGTGTGCAGCGGCACACGACCTTCACGGTACCATTCGGTCCGTGCGATTTCAGCACCACCCAGACGACCTGCAACGTTCACCCGGATACCCAGGGCGCCCATACGCATGGCGTTCTGCACGGCACGCTTCATCGCGCGACGGAAGGACACACGACGTTCCAGCTGCTGAGCGATGGACTCGCCAACCAGCTGTGCGTCGAGCTCGGGCTTGCGGACTTCAACGATGTTGAGGTGCAGTTCCGAGTCTGTCATCGAGGCGAGCTTCTTGCGCAGCACTTCGATGTCAGCACCTTTTTTACCGATGATCACGCCCGGACGTGCGGTGTGAATGGTCACACGGCACTTCTTGTGGGGGCGTTCGATGATCACGCGGGCGATGCCTGCCTGCTTGCACTCTTCCTTGATGAAATCACGGATGCGCAGGTCTTCCAGCAGCAGATCACCATAGTCTTTGGTGTCGGCGTACCAACGGCTGTCCCAGGTGCGGTTGACCTGAAGGCGCATGCCGACCGGATTGACTTTATGTCCCATTAGGCTTGCTCCTCAACTTGACGCACCTTGATGGTGATCTCCGAAAACGGCTTGAGGATTTTGCCAAACCGGCCACGGGCACGAGGACGGCCGCGTTTCATGGTCAGGTTCTTACCCACATAAGCCTCGGCAACGATCAGTTCATCGACGTCCAGGTTATGGTTGTTCTCGGCGTTCGCGATGGCGGACTGAAGGCATTTCTTCACGTCCTGTGCGACCCGCTTGTTGGAGAAAGTCAGGTCGGTCAGAGCCTTCTCAACTTTCTTGCCACGGATCATAGCGGCGACGAGGTTCAGTTTCTGCGGGGAGGTACGGAGCATGCGCAGTTTTGCCATTGCTTCGTTGTCTGCCACGCGGCGGGGATTTTTTGCCTTGCCCATGACTTACTTCCGCTTCGCTTTTTTGTCCGCAGCATGACCGTAGTAGGTCCGTGTCGGCGAATATTCACCGAACTTCTGACCGATCATGTCTTCCGAGACGTTGACGGGGATGTGCTTCTGACCGTTGTAAACGCCAAACGTCAGGCCCACGAACTGGGGCAGGATCGTCGAGCGGCGCGACCAGATCTTGATGACTTCATTGCGGCCCGACTCGCGCGCTGCTTCGGCTTTTTTCAGCACGTAAGCATCGACAAAGGGGCCTTTCCATACAGAGCGAGACATATGTTAACGTCCCTTCTTCTTGGCGTGGCGCGAGCGGATGATAAGCTTTTGCGACGCTTTGTTTTTGTTGCGGGTACGCTTGCCTTTGGTCGGCTTACCCCAGGGTGTCACCGGGTGACGACCACCGGAGGTACGGCCTTCACCACCACCGTGCGGGTGGTCGATCGGGTTCATAACCACACCACGCACAGAAGGACGCTTGCCCTTGTGGCGCATACGGCCGGCTTTACCAAAGTTCTGGTTCGAGTTGTCGGGGTTGCTGACGGCACCAACGGTGGCCATGCATTCCTGACGAACCAGGCGCAGTTCGCCCGAGGACAGGCGGATCTGAGCGTAGCCACCATCACGACCAACGAACTGAGCGTAAGTACCGGCTGCACGGGCGATCTGGCCGCCTTTGCCGGGCTTCATTTCGATGTTGTGAACGATGGTACCGATCGGCATGCCCGAGAACGGCATTGCGTTGCCCGGCTTGATGTCGGCCTTCGCGGATGCGATCACCTTGTCACCAACTGCCAGACGCTGCGGAGCGAGGATATAGGCCTGCTCGCCGTCTTCGTATTTGATCAGCGCGATGAATGCGGTCCGGTTCGGGTCATATTCGATCCGTTCAACGGTTGCCGCGACATCAAATTTGTTCCGTTTGAAGTCAACGATCCGGTAGAGACGCTTTGCGCCGCCGCCACGACGACGTGAAGTGATCCGTCCGGTGTTGTTCCGGCCGCCCGATTTGGTCAGACCCTCAGTGAGAGATTTGACCGGACGCCCTTTCCAAAGCTCCGAACGGTCGATCAGAACCAGCCCACGCTGGCCCGGCGTCGTCGGCTTATACGACTTGAGTGCCATGCTTTCTGTCTTCCGTTTAGCGTGCAGACCCTTAGGTTTTTGTCTTTGGGCCCGCTATGTGTAAGCCCCCCGCCCGGTTGTCCCACAATGAGACGCCCTACTAGGGTGGCCAGATTATAGGGCCCCGAAGGTCCCCAGGTTCGAACATCCTGACAAACGTAATAACCCCGGAGCGAATCCGGGGTCGTCAGGATTGGTGCGGCTTAGCAGAGGTTGGGAGGGGTGGCAATGGGGCTAGTGGCTTCGACTGACAAACACGGACATTCAGCCTTCGACCAAATCAACCAACTGCTCGAATCTACGCGCGATATGTTGATTGCCGATACGTTCTGCAACTATTTCTTCCTGCCGGAGAGCCAAGAGGGGTTCCCGAATAACCGCTGCTTCTTCACTGAAAATATCAGAGATCAGGGGGGCGGCGGTATTACTGTAAAAAACATGCCGGATATTTCCGTAAGAGGTTCTGCCCCCTCTGGTCCCAATAAACGTCAACACCATCCACCTCAGAATTTCATTCTTCGGCGGCTCTGGACAGGCCGCAAAGCCCCCTAGTTCTCTAAACTTGCGTAGAAGGTCACCGTGCTGATCGTAGCCTCCCCAGCCCGTACCAACCTCATTGAGGCGATCACAATAGGCGACAAAAAGATCCCGTCTGGCTGACTGTTTCAGATAAGGCATGGCCCCGCAAGCAGTAGCAACGCGAGCATGGCGCTCGTCCAAGCCATTCCTTCCGATTCTGGACTGAAACTCGTTCGCAACATTTACCAATACTGGGTTAGCTGAACGCGCCCGTAGGGAGTTGAGGAACGTAAACGCATTCTGCTGGATAATGTCAGACTGCTTTTTGTCGAGAGCAATACTAACCAAGAATTTTAGAATTTCGAGCTGTCGAGGCTGCGGCGCTCGCTCAAAGTCCGACAACAGCTCTTCCCCAGCTGATACTTGTGTACCCTGCTCTACAATTTCTTTCACATCGACGATCTTGAGCAGATTGACCGGATCCGCAGATAAAATCACTTCAATGCAGGTCGAGAAGATGTAGACACAATCCTCAATGCCCGCTTCATATTCATCATCCTCATGTTCCAAGTCCCTACGGATCTCGTAACTCCGGCAAACGCGCCTCCATTCAGGTCGCGTCAACAAACCCATTCGGTATGCAAGGTCGATTAACTTAGCCGTGGGGTAATCTTCAATGTCTTCATCTTTTCGAATGGGAGGCAATTTGAACTGGTCAGCCGCTTCCTTTGCAATATCACTTCCTGCAATAATGATCTTTTCGCGTAAATCGTGGATAGCAGCGTTGAATAGCCGCTGGCACGCACTGCTCGGGTCAACGGAAAGAAGGCGGTTGACACGTTGAATCAATGACTTAGCTTGCCACTGCGGGCGTATCTTCTGCATCATCCCTGGGACGCCGGAAGAAGTCATCAGTTCTACATTGGACGCAGGAATTAGATCTGCCAAGTCGTGTCTCCATTTGCATTCTTTGTTTAGCCTTCGCCCAGTAAAGTGCGCAAAGCAGCTAGGGGGTTACCTAATACATAGATCTACCCCTAAAATTGCGCTCACATCAAGGTCACACTTTTAAGGCGTTTCACGGCACCAGAAAGTGCGCCCCACCGGGGGTGGGCGGGTCATACCACAGGCATGCTTTCAGCATTACGCTAGCGCCACGGCTCGATTTCTGCGCCACCTGTCGCTCGACCTCGGGCCGGGCAGCGGCCCGTCAAACCGCAGGTTTGCCTTCGGCCAAACGGGAGGGCGCATCATGCCCACCCTGGGTCAGGCGCTGACCTTCGCAGTATTCACCAACGAAAAAGGCCCCCGCTTTCGCAGGGGCCTTCTTAATGCTCAGACAAACAGATCTCAGAGTCCGGTGGACACGTCGATGGTGTTGCCTTCTTCCAGGGTGACGTAGGCTTTTTTCACGTCTTTACGCTTGCCCAGCTGGCCGCGGAAACGCTTGACCTTACCCTTGGTGATGGTGGTGTTGACCGCTTTGACCTTCACACCAAAGAGCGCCTCAACGGCTTCTTTGATCTGGGGTTTGTTGGAGTCGATCGCCACTTCAAAGACCACCGCACCGGTTTCGGATGCCATGGTTGCTTTTTCGGTGATGATCGGCTTGCGGATCACGTCGTAGTGTTCTGCCTTCGCGCTCATTTCAGGCGAGCCTCCAGTGCTTCGACACCTGCTTTGGTGAGCACCAGGGTGTCACGCTTCAGGATGTCATAGACGTTTGCGCCCATTGTCGGCAGGATATCCAGACCTTCGATGTTGCGCGCGGCGCGGGCGAAGCCCTCGTTCACGGATGCACCATCGATGACCAGCGCGCGCTTCCAGCCCAGGTCCTTGACCTGTTTGGCCAGAGCGGCGGTCTTGCCTTCGGAATCGGCGTTTTCGATAACGACCAGTTCACCCGCTTTTGCCTTGGCGGACAGCGCGTGGCGCAGACCCAGCTTGCGGAATTTCTTGGTCAGCTCGTGGCCGTGCGAACGCGGGGTCGGACCCTTGTAGACACCACCCTTGCGGAAGATCGGCGCATTACGGTCACCGTGGCGTGCGCCGCCGGTGCCCTTCTGGCGATAGATCTTCTTGGTCGAGTAGGAGGTCTCGGACCGCGTCTTGACCTTGTGGGTACCGGCCTGCGCGTTGTTACGCTGCCAGCGAACCACACGGTGCAGGATGTCGGTGCGCGGCTCTAGGCCGAACAGCTCTGCATCCAGCTCGATGTCGCCGGCTTTGCCGCCGTCCAGTTTGATCACATCAAGTTTCATGCTTCACCACCTTCCGCGGAGACTTCTTCCGCTGCAGCCGACTTCAGAGCTGCCGGGAAAGGCAGACCTTCGGGGGCTTTCTTTTTCACGGCGTCTTTGACGGTGACCCAGCCACCTTTGGAGCCGGGAACGGCGCCTTTGATCATGATCAGGCCACGATCGGCGTCGGTCTTGACGACTTCAAGGTTCTGAGTGGTCACGCGGGCAGCACCCATGTGGCCGGCCATTTTCTTGCCTTTGAAAACCTTGCCGGGATCCTGACACTGACCCGTCGAACCGTGGGAACGGTGGGAGATCGACACACCGTGCGAGGCGCGCAGACCACCGAAGTTCCAGCGCTTCATCGCACCGGCAAAACCTTTACCGATGGAGGTGCCGGTCACGTCTACCTTCTGACCTTCCAGGAAGTGCTCGGCGGAGATTTCCGCGCCCACTTCGATCAGGGCGTCCGCAGGCACGCGGAACTCAACCAGCTTGCGCTTGGGCTCAACCTTCGCTGCTGCGAAGTGGCCGCGCATGGCTTTGGAGACGCGCTTGACCTTGGCCGAACCTGCGCCGAGCTGAACGGCGGTGTAGCCGTCTTTTTCCTCGGTGCGCTGTGCGGTCACTTGCAGGCCGTCCAGCTGAAGAACGGTCACAGGAACCTGCTTGCCGTCTTCGAGGAACAGCCGGGTCATGCCGACTTTCTTTGCGATAATACCAGAGCGCATATGTTTACCCTCCGATCTTAGGATTGCAGCTTGATTTCGACGTCCACACCAGCGGCGAGGTCGAGCTTCATCAGCGCGTCCACGGTCTGGGGGGTCGGATCAACGATGTCCAGGAGCCGCTTGTGGGTGCGGATCTCGAACTGGTCACGAGATTTCTTGTCAACGTGCGGGCCACGCAGAACGGTGAATTTCTCAATCTTGTTCGGCAGGGGGATCGGGCCGCGCACCTGCGCGCCGGTCCGCTTGGCAGTGTTCACGATTTCCTGCGTGCTGGCGTCCAGTACGCGGAAGTCGAATGCCTTCAGCCGGATACGGATATTTTGGCTTTGCATAGTCATGCCTTTTTTTCAGGCGTTGGGGTTGAGAGGAGGGCAAGCGACCACCGCGCACCCTCATCGAACCCAAAAGGCGGGAATCACCCCGCCTTTGCCCCGCAGTGCGGGATGGCGCCGTATACGCCTGATAGCCGTGTGTGGCAAGGGGTTCCGCACCGATACGTTTGCGTTTGGGACGGGCGACGGGTTTGGGGTTTGATTATCATCTTGTCCAGATAGTTAGGGCAGTCAGGCCAACCGCCCTGACTTGCGCTATCGGAAATTCCTTGCTTGGGCTTCCAGTCGGCTGAAAGGGTCCTGCTTTGCTAAGCGGGAGATTCTGGGTTTGAGAAGGCCAACCTCCTCCAACGCCTCCCGTACAGATGACGCAGCCTTCGCGCCAATTGACCAGTAGATGTAGACCATAAACGCGACAGGCAGAACCATCCCTCCAAAGGCGGGTTTCATTACGCAAAACGGAAGAATAAAAACCATCCCCAAGAGGATCATCTGGGATTTTCTGGACGCCTGGGTAAATCGCTGCATAAACCCTGCTTTTGCCAATCCATGGGCCTCCCCTTCTTCCTCGGACTGCAGTTCAGGACTGGACCGCTCAGGTAACGTTTTCTGCACTCTTGCTGCAGTCTGGCGCAACGTTTTCGGCTGAGACACTCCAGGGTCCGGCCTGCCAAACCGGGCACCTTTCTCGCCAGCACTGGCGATGGGAGAACTGGCGAAGATTGCCCGTTCGACACTGGCAGCGTCCCGTTCGCTCTGCCGCTGCTTGCTACGGCGAGCCAATCCGAATTTGATCGCTGCCAGTACAAGCAGAACGCCGGAAAGCTTCCACAACTTCCCGCGCAACCTTTGAGGATCGCCCGCATAGGTCAATCCCTTTTCCCGGCCTTCCCAAAAAGGCTCGACGACTATGAAGTCCGGGCCCTTCGTCAGCCCCTGTTCTTTGAAGGCATCGTTAACAAGGTCTGAAAAAGATCCTGCATTGGTGCTCACACCATTGAACGCAAAGTACGAATGCCCAGTCTCGTCCAGCTTACCAGGGACCTGAAACTCGGAGATTCGGCTGATGAAATCAGCTTTCTCACGCTCCGACATCAAAATAATGGCACGGACCTGTTTAGTGCTCGAAGTGTCAGCGGCGCCTTGCAGCACATACATATACCCTTCTGTGCGGACGCTGCCTTTCTTGGTCTTGCGAAGATGATAATTGAAATTCGTATTGATCCACCCACCAATGTGAACCTCGTCCGCCAGACCGACATCGCTCTGCCTGTCAAAAGCAGACAAATCCACCCGGCCCGGAATCGGCTGGGCCAACGCAGCTGTGGCATCGGCCTGTTCTTTCAACTCGTTCTGATAAACTTGCTCACTCAAATACAAGAAACCTGCGGCAGCAGCTGCGTATACCCACCAAGGGGCGATCAGAAACAAATAAATTAAACGTCCCATTCAAAGAACTCCCTAAAAGCTTTCCCCTTTCTTGGCGGAGGAAAACGCTTGGAATGTGAAACTATTATGGCGTGATTTTGACACCCTCTTAGCCACCTATGCGTGCGCAATTCAAGGCGCAGCATCAGGGCTACCGACTCCCGAAGAGCCTCGCGCCACATAGAAAAAGGCCGCCCCGGTTGGAGCGGCCTTTCTATTTTCTCACCTGAGTGGCTCTCGGTGATTTCCCTGCGGAAAACCACCACTCACCACAGGCCAGAGTTTCCGTTGGGAACTCGACCTTAGTCGGTGATTTTCGACACAACGCCGGCGCCGACGGTGCGGCCACCTTCGCGGATCGCAAAGCGCAGGCCCTGCTCCATCGCGATCGGTGCGATCAGTTCAACGTCGAACTTCAGGTTGTCGCCGGGCATAACCATCTCGGTACCCTCGGGCAGGGTCACGGTGCCGGTCACGTCGGTGGT
>NZ_JAYMXF010000004.1:0-24261 GCF_048055755.1 Phaeobacter sp. JH204B | reverse complement strand
TTGATCTTGTCGGCGCCGATCGCGTCGTCACGGCCTTCCATCGCCGCCAGAGCGGACCCTGCGATGATCGGGATATCGTCGCCCGGGTAGTCGTAGGAAGACAGCAGTTCGCGGATTTCCATCTCGACCAGCTCCAGGAGCTCTTCGTCGTCGACCTGGTCCACTTTGTTCATGAACACGACCATCTTCGGGATGCCAACCTGGCGGCCCAGCAGGATGTGCTCGCGGGTCTGCGGCATCGGGCCGTCAGCAGCGTTCACAACCAGGATCGCGCCGTCCATCTGCGCCGCACCGGTGATCATGTTTTTCACATAGTCAGCGTGGCCGGGGCAGTCGACGTGGGCGTAGTGACGGCCTTCGGTCTCATATTCCACGTGCGCGGTCGAGATGGTGATGCCGCGGGCTTTCTCTTCAGGTGCGCCGTCGATCTGGTCGTAGGCTTTGAAGTCACCGAAATACTTGGTGATCGCTGCGGTCAGCGTGGTCTTGCCGTGGTCAACGTGGCCGATGGTGCCGATGTTGACGTGCGGTTTTGTACGTTCAAACTTTTCCTTAGCCATGAGAGGCCTCCTTTTCGTGTTGAGAAGGGCACGCGCCGTGGCGCGAACCCCTCAATATCTGTTCGCTTAAGCGAATTTTGCCTGGATCTCGTCAGAGATGTTCTGCGGAACCGGATCGTAATGATCGAACTGCATGGTGAACTGGGCGCGGCCCGAGCTCATCGAACGCAGGGTGTTGATGTAGCCGAACATGTTCGCCAGCGGCACAAATGCGTCGATCGCAATTGCGTTGCCGCGGGGTTCCTGGCCGGTCACCTGACCACGACGCGAGGTCAAATCGCCGATGATGCCACCGGTGTAGTCCTCAGGTGTGATAACTTCCACCTTCATGATCGGTTCCAGCATCTTGGCGCCAGCTTTGCGCATGCCTTCACGCATACACATACGTGCAGCGATTTCGAAGGCCAGAACGCTGGAGTCAACGTCGTGGAACTTACCGTCGATCAGGGCAACCTTGAAGTCGATCACGGGGAAGCCGGCCAGCGGGCCGCTATCCATGACGGACTGGATGCCTTTTTCAACACCGGGGACGTATTCCTTGGGAACGGCACCACCAACGATGCGGCTCTCGAAGGAGTAGCCTTCGCCCGGCTCTGTCGGCGAGATGATCATCTTCACCTCGGCGAACTGACCCGAACCACCCGACTGTTTCTTGTGGGTGTAGGTGTGCTCGACCTCGTGACCGATGGTCTCGCGGTAGGCAACCTGCGGCGCACCGATGTTGGCTTCGACCTTGAATTCACGCTTCAGACGGTCAACCAGGATGTCCAGGTGAAGTTCGCCCATGCCCTTCATGATGGTCTGACCGGACTCGATGTCGGTCTCCACGCGGAAGGACGGATCTTCGGCAGCCAGACGCTGCAGACCCTGGGACATTTTCTCCTGGTCGGCCTTGGTTTTCGGCTCAACCGCGATCTCGATCACCGGATCGGGGAAGGTCATGGTTTCCAGAACCACCGGATCGTTGACGGCGCAGAGCGTGTCACCGGTTGTGGTGTCTTTCAGACCTGCCAGCGCGATGATGTCGCCTGCAAACGCTTCCGTGATTTCCTCACGGTCGTTGGAGTGCATCATCATCATCCGGCCGACGCGTTCTTTCTTGCCCTTGGTGGAGTTCAGGAGCGTGTCGCCCTTGGCCAAGGTACCGGAGTAAACCCGGGTGAAAGTCAGCGAGCCGACGAAGGGGTCGTTCATGATTTTGAACGCCAGACCCGAGAACGCCATATCGTCGTCCGCACGGCGGGCAATGTTACGGACTTCTTCTTCGTCACCGGGCTTGAAGCCCATGTAGTCGACAACGTCCAGCGGGCTGGGCAGGTAGTCGATCACAGCGTTCAACAGCGGCTGAACGCCTTTGTTCTTGAATGCGGAGCCGCCGAGAACCGGAACGAATGCCAGGGCCAGAGTACCCTTGCGCAGCAGTTTGCGCAGGGTCGGGACGTCGGGCTCTTCGCCTTCCAGATAGGCTTCCATCGCGTCGTCGTCCATTTCGACGGCCGCTTCGATCATCTTGCCGCGCCATTCTTCGGCCATGTCTTTCAGGCTGTCACGGATCGGTGCTTTGATCCACGACGCGCCAAGGTCTTCACCCTGCCACAGCCATTCTTCCATGTTGACGAGGTCAACCAGGCCTTCCAGCTCGGTTTCTGCGCCGATCGGAATACCAACCGGAACCGCGCGGGCGCCGGTGCGGTCTTCGATCATGTTGACGCAGTTGAAGAAGTCAGCGCCGATCTTGTCCATCTTGTTGACGAACACCATACGCGGAACCTTGTAGCGGTCAGCCTGACGCCACACGGTTTCGGTCTGGGGTTCAACACCGGCGTTGGCGTCCAGAACACAGACAGCACCGTCGAGAACCGCCAGCGAACGCTCAACTTCGATGGTGAAGTCAACGTGGCCGGGGGTGTCGATGATGTTCAGGCGGTGCTTCGGAGAGTCAGCGGTCTGACCATCTTCGGTGCGTTCCCAGAAGGTGGTGGTCGCAGCCGAGGTGATGGTGATCCCGCGTTCCTGCTCCTGCTCCATCCAGTCCATGGTGGCTGCACCATCGTGCACCTCACCAATGTTGTGGGATTTGCCGGTGTAATACAGGATACGCTCGGAGCAGGTGGTTTTACCTGCGTCGATGTGCGCCATGATACCGAAGTTACGGTATAGGTTGAGCGGATATTCGCGTGCCATAGGTCTAGGTCCCCTAGCTTACCAGCGATAATGGGAGAAGGCTTTGTTAGCCTCTGCCATCTTGTGGGTGTCTTCGCGCTTCT
The DNA here is from genome assembly GCF_048055755.1 of Phaeobacter sp. JH204B. Lineage (NCBI taxonomy): Bacteria > Pseudomonadati > Pseudomonadota > Alphaproteobacteria > Rhodobacterales > Roseobacteraceae > Phaeobacter > Phaeobacter sp. JH204B. The sequence continues at coordinate 21,434 of NZ_JAYMXF010000004.1, read as the reverse complement.
TCACGGCGGTACCGCGGGACTGTACAGCGTCCAGCAGCTCACCGGCGAGGCGTTCTTCCATGGTGTTTTCGTTGCGAGCGCGGGCGGCTTTGATCAGCCAGCGGATCGCCAGGGCTTCGCGGCGCTCGGGGCGCACTTCGACGGGCACCTGGTAGGTGGCACCACCCACACGACGCGAGCGCACTTCGACGGAAGGCTTCACGTTGTCCAGGGCTTCGTGGAAAACTTCCACGGGGGCACGTTTGATTTTCGATTCAACGCGGTCGAATGCGTTATAAACGATGCTTTCTGCGACCGATTTTTTACCATCGATCATCAGGTTGTTCATGAATTTGGTCAGAACGCGGTCGCCAAACTTGGCGTCGGGCAGAACTTCGCGTTTTTCAGCAGCGTGACGGCGAGACATTTATCAATATCCTTCTTATTTAGGACGCTTCGCGCCGTACTTCGAACGGCGTTGCTTACGGTCTTTGACGCCCTGGGTATCCAGAACACCACGCAGGATGTGGTAACGGACACCGGGAAGGTCTTTTACACGGCCGCCACGGATCAGAACCACGGAGTGTTCCTGAAGGTTGTGGCTTTCACCGGGGATGTAGGAGATCACTTCGAAACCGTTGGTCAGGCGGACCTTCGCAACTTTCCGCATAGCGGAGTTCGGTTTCTTCGGTGTGGTGGTATACACACGGGTGCAGACGCCGCGTTTTTGCGGGCACTGTTCCAGGTGCATGGACTTAGAGCGTTTTACTTTCGGCTGCCGCGGCTTGCGGATCAGCTGTTGGATCGTTGGCATTCCGGTTTTTTCCCCGTCTCAACAACACATGTGTCATGCACGTCCTTGAACGTACGGCTAAATTCGTCGCACTTACGCGTCCGCAAGCGCAAAAACCGCAATCGTTTCCATTCCGAGGTAAACGACGCGGTGGGTTTACAGAGGATCCGCGCAAATAGGCGCACGAGATCTTGAGCCACTTAGATTTTGATATCGGCTTTTGGGGCGACCCCCGGTTGCCGGATAGGCGGGCGTATATGGGGAGTCGCGGGGGATGTCAACAGCGGCTCCCCCGGCCGCATCGGCGTGGCGTCTGCGCGCGTCGGCGGCCGGACAGCGCCGCTGGCCTACAGCTTGCCCGTACAACCTGCGCGGTGCATAGTGCGCCGCGACAGGCGGACCCGCATGAGAGGCCGCAGGCACGAGGGTCTACAGCGATGCAGGTCATAGGTCTATGCCGTTTTTCCTATCCCGCCATTGGTGGGTTTCAGGTCGAACATGACACGCTTGATGAGCGGATCGCCTATCTCTATGCCGAGGCCCGGCTGAAGGAGCGGTTTGACCTGCTGGAACGGGTCGCCCTGCCCTGTCTGCGTGCCCAGACCGATCAGGACTTCACGCTGGTGATTGTGATTGGCGAGAGCCTGCCAGCGCCACATCTGGCACGGCTGCGCGATCTGACGGCGGATATGCCGCAGGTGCAGATCCGCGCCCGGCCCCCCGGCAACCACCGGCAGGTCATGAAGGAGGTTCTGAATACCGCCCGCAATGACCTGAGCGCGCCCTGCCTGCAATTCCGTCATGACGATGATGATGCGGTCTCGGTGGATTTTGTCGAGCGGCTGCGCCAGACCGCTGGCCAGTGTCAGGGGCTGATCGCACAGAACCAGACGGTTGCGATTGATTTCTGCAAGGGCTTCACCGCGCGCTTCGCGTCGGACGGGATCTATGCGGCAGAGGGGTACCGGCCCTATTTCGTTGCGGCGATGGGCATGTATGTGGCCGGCAATTGCAAGCAGAGCATCATGAATTTTGCCCATCACAAGATTGCGCGTTTCATGCCCAGCATCACGATACCTGATGCGCCGATGTTTGTGCGCACGCTCAACGCCTATAATGACTCCCGTCAGAAAGGCGCCAGAGAACCGGAGCTGAGCCGCCTCACCCCAGCGCAGGAAGGCGAATTCGAAGCGCGCTTTGCAATCCGGGCCTGACGCGGTTACTCGGGCGGTGACAGGGGCGCGCTGGCGCGGCGGCGGGGGCGCTCTCGCAGCAGGCTGAAAACACCGGCAGCCACGACGATGGCCGCCCCCAGCAGGGTGAGCGCATCCGGCCAGCTGTCAAACATCAGCCAGCCAAGCAGCAGGGCCCAGAGCAGCCCGGTGTAGCGAAAGGGCGAAACCGCCGCCACATCACCAACCCGCATGACCATCACCGAGAACAGATAGCCGACGAAGATGCAGCCGGCTGCAAAAAGCAGGATAAACGTGGTCGTCAGGGTCAGCGGCTGCCAGTCCTCCTGCAAGCCAAGCACAAGACCGAACAGCAGGACCGACAGCGCCGCCATCAAGCTGACGGTCAGCGAGGGCACCGCCGCCGACATCCGGCGGGTAAAGAGATCACGCGCGGTGATACCAAGAACCGCTGCAAGGGCGTAGCCGGTGCCGCTATCAAAGCCCTCCGGTCCCGGTCGCACGATCAGCAGCATTCCGATAAAACCCGCGCCAATCGCTGCGGCCCGACGCCAGCCGACCTGTTCCCCAAAGAGCAGCACCGCGGCGAGGGTCACGGTCAACGGCAGCATCTGCAAAATGGCCGTCACATTGGCGATGGGCAGGGTCAAAAGGGCGCTGAGAAAGAAATAGGTGGTGGCCACCTCAGTCAGGCTGCGGCCTGCGACAAGCCCCCAATCCCGGCGGCTCAGCGACAGGCGCAGGCTGCCATAACCGCGGGCAAGCGCGTAGATCAGCAGGCTGACCGCAATGCCGCGCACCACCAGGATCTGCGAGAGCGGCAGGCTCTGCCCCGCGAGTTTGACCATCCCGTCATTGATCGTGAAACCCGCCATACTGCCAATCATCAGCAGCGCGCCCAGCTGGTTTCCGGTCAGCCGGGACATCACGGCAGCACAGCTCGCAGCTGGTCCGGCGTCATCGCAAAGTGGCGGTCAAGTGCTGCGGCGATCTCGGCCTCGGACATCTTGTGGGTGATCCCCATCTGCGCAGGTCTGGATTTATTGTCACCATGAATGGTGCGCAGGAAACCCGGCGTCGAGATATCCGACACCACGTTCCAGTGCTGCGCGTAGCGGCGGTGATTGTAGCGGTAGGGATTGCCGCCATATCCGACAGGTGCCACAAGCGCGGCCCCCACCGAGAGCGGCGCCTTTTCGCAGGCATCGAAGATCTCGTCCTGCACGCCCTGCGGCCCCTCGCTGCGGCGCAGGTAGATGCCGCGATTGTTGGCAAGGATAAAGGGGGTGCTCTCTCCCTGTAGCGGGATCATCCCGGTGGCGAGGCGCCGATTGCGGGCGATGTAATCGAGATCCACCGCATCGTCGTCATCCAGACGGAACATCAGGCGATGGGTCGCCCCCTCTGTTGGGACGGCGTTATAGCCCTGCTTCAGCATCTTGTAATGCACGCCGGGCCCCACCGGCATCAGCGTGATATTGTCGGCGGGTTCCAGCAGACGCGACAGGCGTTCCAGATAGCACTCGGGCATATCTTCAGCCGTGAGGACGATCAGGTGAAATCCCTGATCGCTCTGGCGCAGGAGAGAGCGCAGGCAGAGCCGCTCAAACACCCGGAACCTGAGTTCCATCCGGTCCGGTGCGAAAAGATGAGCCGCCGTATCGGCAAGGGTCGCGAATTTCTCGGAATAATAGGTCGGGGTCAGCACGGAGAAGCGCACAAGGCCAACGATGCTGAGTCTGATATCCATTCTGCGCTGTCCTGTTTCGGCCCGACGGGGCACTTCGTCATCCGCAGCAAGAGACCATTCCCGGCGCAAATTGGGAAGATCCTAAATCACGCGAACCGCGCGGTCGGCCCGCAAACGAAGCCGTCGCAACGCAAAACGAGATGTCCGCAAATCGCGTTGGTCCGCTTGGAGCCCATTTCTACTTCTGTAGCGGAATTGTCCGAAGTCGGACGAGCGTCTTTTCGACCAGTGCCACGATCTCCAGCGCACGGATCTTTCCAGAAATCGGAAAAGCTCCGATTGCTGCCGCGTCCAGCCGCTCGATGATCGCCCGGTCCGAATGCGTCGCCACCGTCATGTGGGGCCGAAACGGGATCGCGGGATGGAGTTCGGACCGATGTGGCCCATCGTAGAGGCGCTCGTGCAGGACCGTCAGATCATCTCTTCCAGTCGAGTTTACAAGAAAGAGTTTATAGGTCTTTTCAAAGGGATCATGAACGATCTCGGTCGCAGCGAAATCCACTGCTATTTCGGGCACACCCACGGCGACTTTCTCGCAGGACGCGACGAATTCTAGTGGTCGCACGCCCCTTAGCCCAAACACCAAAGTGACGTGTGGCTCCACAAGTTTTGCTCTTTCAGGCTCATGCGCGTGCCGGAAGCGAGCGATGCTCTCAGCCAAGCTTGGTTCGAATTCCGGATATGCCAATACATAGATCATCCTGCGACGCTGACGGAATTGAGCCCGAAGTTCAACGGCAGCTTCGTCCCGCAGAGCGGGCCAACATGGTTTGCGGACATCTCCAAGAAAAAGCCCCCCGCAACATCGGTTGCGGGGGGCTTTTTCATTTCAGATCAACGTGGATCAGTCGCGGCTCTCTGGGGTTTCCACCAGAGTGTCGAAGCTCGCCTCGCTGCTGACATCATCCATCGACGGGGCGGCCAGAGCGGCGGCTGCTTCGGCCTCCTCACGGCGCGCCTCGAGGACGACATTGTCACGCGACTGGGCGATGTTGCGCACCCGTTGGGTGGCGCCACCGGTACCGGCCGGGATCAGGCGACCCACGATGACGTTCTCCTTGAGGCCGACCAGCTTGTCCTTCTTGCCCTGTACCGAAGCTTCGGTGAGGACACGGGTGGTCTCCTGGAAGGAGGCCGCCGAGATGAAGGAGCGGGTCTGCAGCGACGCCTTGGTGATGCCGAGCAGGATCGGTTCGCCCTGAGCCGGACGCTTGCCACGGGCCAGCGCCTTTTCGTTGGCGGTGTCGAACTCCTGCTTGTCCACGTGCTCGCCTTTCAGCAGCGTCGTGTCGCCGGAGTCGGAGATCTCCCACTTCTGCAGCATCTGGCGAACGATCACCTCGATGTGCTTGTCGTTGATCTTCACACCCTGCAGGCGATAGACGTCCTGAACCTCGTCGATCATGTAGTTCGCCAGAGCCTCAACACCCATGATGGACAGGATGTCATGCGGCGCTGGGTTGCCGTCCATGATGTAGTCACCCTTTTGGACAAAGTCACCTTCCTGAACCGGAATGTGCTTGCCCTTGGGCACCATGTATTCGACGGGCTCCATCGAGTCATCCGCAGGCTCGATCGAGATGCGACGCTTGTTCTTGTAGTCGCGGCCAAAGCGCACGTAACCATCGATTTCGGCGATGATCGCGTGATCCTTCGGACGACGGGCTTCGAACAGTTCCGCAACCCGCGGCAGACCACCGGTAATGTCCTTGGTCTTGGCGCCTTCACGCGGGATACGCGCAACAACGTCACCCGCCATGATCTGCTGGCCTTCTTCGACCGACAGAATGGCGTCCACAGACATCGGGTAGGTCAGCGGGTTGCCCGCATCGCTACGCACCGGTTCACCGTCACCATCCACCAGGATGATTTCCGGCTTCAGGTCAGAGCCTTTCGGAGCCGCACGCCAGTCGATCACGATCTTCTGGGTCATGCCGGTGGCTTCGTCGGTCTCGTCGCGAACGGCGATGCCGGAAACCAGGTCCACATACTTCGCGGTACCGGGTTTTTCGGCGATGATCGGCAGGGTGTAGGGATCCCATTCGAACAGCTTGTCGCCACGGGACACGGACTGACCTTCCTTGACGAACAGCTTGGAGCCGTAGCCCAGCTTGTGGCTGGCGCGCTCTTCGCCGTGCTCGTCCTGAATGATCAGCTTCATGTTCCGACCAACAACCAGGGTCTCGCCATTGGCGTTCTCCAGGGTCTGCGGCATCTCGAAGACGATCTTGCCCTCTTGCGAGGCTTCCAGGAAGGACTGCTGACCACCCTGCGCAACGCCACCGATGTGGAAGGTCCGCATCGTCAGCTGTGTGCCGGGTTCACCGATCGACTGGGCCGCGATGATGCCGACAGCCTCACCGGTGTTCACCTGCGTACCACGGGCGAGGTCACGACCGTAGCACTGGGCGCAGACGCCCTCTTCGGCTTCACAGGTCAGCGGCGAGCGGATACGGGTCGACTGAACGCCGGCCTCTTCCACTGCATCTGCCATGCGCTCGTCGATCAGCTGGCCAGCGGCCACGATGATCTCCTCGGTGCCCGGCTTCTTGATATCCTCTGCCGCAACACGGCCCAGGATACGTTCGCCCAGCGAGGCCACAACTTCACCATCGTTGACAGCGGCTTCGGCGGTGATCGCTGCTTCGGTGCCACAATCGCGATCACGCACGATGCAGTCCTGTGCCACGTCCACCAGACGGCGGGTCAGGTAACCCGAGTTCGCCGTCTTAAGAGCCGTATCCGACAGACCCTTACGGGCACCGTGGGTCGAGTTGAAGTACTCGAGAACGGTCAGGCCTTCTTTAAAGTTCGAGATGATCGGGGTCTCGATGATGTCGCCGTTCGGCTTCGCCATCAGGCCACGCATCCCGCCCAGCTGCTTCATCTGGGTGACCGAGCCACGCGCACCGGAGTGGGCCATCATGTAGACCGAGTTCGGTTCCATCACAGCGCCGTTCTCATCCCGCTTGTCAGCGGAGATGGTGCCCATCATCGCATCGGTGACCTTGTCGTTACACTTCGACCAGGCATCGACAACCTTGTTGTACTTTTCGCCCTGGGTGATCAGGCCGTCCATGTACTGCTGTTCGAAGTCCTTCACCTGATCGCGGGTCTCATCGACCAGCGTCCATTTGGTGTCGGGGATCACCATGTCGTCCTTGCCGAACGAAATGCCCGCCTTGAACGCTTCACGGAAACCCATGGTCATGATCTGGTCACAGAAGATCACGGATTCCTTCTGACCGCAGTAGCGGTAGACGGTGTCGATGACCTGCTGAACCTCTTTCTTCCGCAGAAGACGGTTGACCAGTTCAAACGGTGCCTTGACGTTCTTCGGCAGCAGCGCGCCCAGACGGACACGGCCCGGGGTGGTCTCAAAACGCTTGAGGACCTCGTTGCCTTCTTCGTCGATCTGAGTGATCCGCGCGGTGATCTTGGTGTGCAGATGCACTTCGCCGGCGTCCAGCGCGTGCTGAACCTCGTCGATGGTGCCAAAGATCTTGCCTTCGCCGGGCATGCCTTCGCGTTCCAGGGTCACATAGTAAAGACCCAGGATCATATCCTGCGAAGGAACAATGATCGGCGCGCCGTTGGCAGGCGACAGAACGTTGTTTGTCGACATCATCAGGACGCGCGCTTCCAGCTGGGCCTCAAGGCTCAGCGGGACGTGCACAGCCATCTGGTCGCCGTCGAAGTCCGCGTTGAACGCCGAGCAGACCAGCGGGTGCAGCTGAATGGCCTTACCTTCGATCAGCGTGGGTTCAAACGCCTGAATGCCAAGACGGTGCAACGTCGGCGCACGGTTCAGCATAACAGGGTGCTCGCGAATAACCTCGTCGAGGATATCCCACACTTCGGGGCGCTCTTTCTCAACCAGCTTTTTCGCCTGTTTCACGGTGGAGGACAGACCTTTGGCCTCCAGACGCGAATAGATGAAGGGCTTGAAGAGTTCGAGCGCCATCTTCTTGGGCAGGCCGCACTGGTGCAGCTTCAGCTCAGGTCCGGTCACAATCACCGAACGGCCGGAGAAGTCGACCCGCTTACCCAAAAGGTTCTGACGGAAACGACCCTGCTTACCCTTCAGCATGTCAGAGAGCGATTTCAGCGGACGCTTGTTGGCGCCTGTGATGACGCGGCCGCGACGGCCGTTGTCAAACAGCGCGTCCACGGATTCCTGCAGCATCCGCTTTTCGTTGCGGACGATGATATCCGGCGCGCGCAGTTCGATCAGCCGCTTCAGGCGGTTGTTCCGGTTGATCACGCGGCGATAGAGGTCATTGAGGTCGGAGGTCGCAAAACGGCCACCATCCAGCGGCACCAGCGGACGCAGTTCCGGCGGAATGACCGGAATCACGGTCATGACCATCCATTCCGGGCGGTTGCCGGATTCCAGGAAACTCTCAACCACTTTGAGGCGTTTGATGATCTTCTTGGGCTTCAGTTCGCCTGTGGCTTCGGCCAGCTCAGCGCGCAGCTGTTCGGCTTCGGCTTCAAGGTCGATGGCCGCCAGCATTTCGCGGATCGCTTCAGCGCCGATATTGGCGGTGAAGGCATCCATGCCGAACTGGTCCTGGGCGTCCATGTATTCTTCTTCGGTCATCATCTGGCCGTAGGTGAGGTCGGTCAGACCCGGCTCGATGACAACGTAGTTTTCGAAATACAGAACCCGCTCAAGATCGCGCAGGGTCATATCCAGCATCAGGCCGATGCGCGACGGCAGCGACTTGAGGAACCAGATATGCGCAACCGGCGACGCCAGTTCGATGTGGCCCATGCGCTCGCGGCGGACCTTTTGCAGCGTGACTTCCACACCGCATTTTTCGCAGACAACGCCGCGATATTTCATACGCTTATATTTGCCGCAGAGGCATTCGTAGTCCTTGATCGGGCCAAAGATACGCGCGCAGAAGAGACCGTCACGCTCAGGTTTGAACGTCCGGTAGTTGATGGTTTCCGGCTTTTTGATCTCGCCGTAGGACCACGACAGGATCCGCTCAGGCGAGGCCAGCGACACCTTGATCTCGTCGAAGACCTTCGGCGGCGTCAGCGGGTTGAACGGATTATTCGTCAGTTCCTGGTTCATTTTGATGTCCTCAAATTCGTGCGAAAGGCTGGAGGGGGAGGCAAATTTCTGTGAAGAAATCTGCCAAGATTTTTTGAAAAATCCTGTTCCCCTTACTCGTCACCCTCCGCATCCAGGAGTTCCATATTCAGGCCGAGGCCACGGACTTCTTTCACCAGAACGTTAAACGATTCCGGTACGCCCGCTTCGAAGTTGTCCTCGCCCTTGACGATCGATTCATAGACCTTGGTCCGGCCTGCAACGTCATCCGACTTCACGGTCAGCATCTCCTGCAGGGTGTAGGCGGCGCCATAGGCTTCCAGAGCCCAGACTTCCATCTCACCAAAGCGCTGACCACCGAACTGTGCCTTACCACCCAGCGGCTGCTGCGTGACGAGGGAGTACGGGCCGGTCGAACGCGCGTGGATCTTGTCGTCGACCAGGTGGTGCAGTTTCAGCAGATACTTGATGCCGACGGTGACGGGGCGTGCGAATTGCTCACCCGTACGACCATCAAACAGGACCGACTGACCGGAAGTGTCAAAGCCAGCGCGCACCAGTGCATCGTTGACGTCCGCCTCTTTGGCGCCGTCGAAGACGGGTGTCGCGATCGGCACGCCACGGGTCACATTACCGGCAGCCTCGACCAGATCGGTCTCGGTCATATCGGCAATACCTTCACCGTAGACGTCATCACCATAGGCATGGTGCATCGCTTCACGCACCGGGGTCAGATCCCCAGAACGACGGTATTCCTGAAGCGCATCATCGACTTTGATACCCAGACCGCGTGCGGCCCAACCCATGTGGGTCTCCAGAATCTGACCAACGTTCATCCGCGACGGAACGCCGAGCGGGTTGAGACAGAAATCGACCGGGGTACCATCGGCGAGGAACGGCATGTCCTCCATCGGCACCACTTTCGAGATCACACCCTTGTTCCCGTGACGGCCGGCCATCTTGTCGCCCGGCTGCAGCTTGCGCTTCACCGCGATAAAGACTTTGACCATCTTCATAACGCCCGGGGGCAGATCGTCGCCGCGACGGACCTTCTCGACCTTGTCTTCAAAACGGGCATCCAGAGCACGTTTCTGTGCTTCATACTGCTCGTTCAGGGCCTCGACGACCTGTGCGCTCTGCTCGTCTTCCAGCGCCAGCATCCACCACTGACCGCGGCTGAGTGTGTCCAGCAGCTCTTCGGTGATTTCGGAACCGGCCTTGATGCCCTTGGGGCCTTTGACTGCGGTTTTACCCAGCAGCATGCCACGCAGGCGGGCGTAGATGTTGCGATCCAGGATGCCCAGCTCGTCGTCCCGGTCACGGGCCAGACGCTCGACTTCCTCACGCTCGATCTGCAACGCACGTTCGTCTTTCTCGACGCCGTGACGGTTGAAGACCCGCACCTCGACCACGGTCCCGTAGTCGCCCGGCTTCACGCGCAAGCTGGTGTCGCGCACGTCAGATGCTTTTTCGCCGAAGATGGCGCGCAGCAGCTTTTCTTCCGGAGTCATCGGGCTTTCGCCCTTGGGTGTGATCTTGCCAACCAGAATATCGCCCGGCTCCACGTCGGCACCGATGTAAACGATGCCCGCCTCGTCGAGGTTGCGCAGCGCTTCTTCACCGACGTTGGGGATGTCGCGGGTGATCTCTTCCGGCCCAAGCTTGGTATCACGGGCGGCGACTTCGAATTCCTCGATGTGGATCGAAGTAAAGACGTCGTCACGCGCGATGCGCTCGGAGATCAGGATGGAGTCTTCGTAGTTGTAGCCATTCCAGGGCATGAAGGCCACGACGACGTTTTTACCCAGAGCCAGTTCACCCATATCGGTGGACGGACCATCGGCAATCACTTCGCCTTTGCGGACTTCCTGGCCTACTTTCACCAGCGGACGCTGGTTGATGCAGGTGTTCTGGTTCGAACGCTGGAATTTGCGCATACGGTAGATATCAACACCCGCATCGCCCAGTTCCAGATCTTCGGTTGCCCGGATCACGATACGCTGCGCGTCGATCTGGTCGATGATGCCTGCGCGTTTGGCCATGATGGCCGCGCCGGAATCCCGTGCCACGATCTCTTCGATGCCGGTGCCGACCAGCGGCGCCTCGGCACGCAACAGCGGAACCGCCTGACGTTGCATGTTCGAGCCCATCAGAGCGCGGTTAGCATCGTCGTTCTCAAGGAACGGGATCAGCGAGGCCGCAACCGATACCAGCTGTTTCGGGCTGACGTCGATCAGATCCACGCTTTCGCGCGGTGCCAGGGTGTAGTCGCCGGACTGGCGGGTCGAGACCAGATCGTTGACGAATTTGCCGTCTTCATCCAGCGTCGCGTTGGCCTGCGCCACGGTGTGACGCATTTCCTCGGTCGCGGACATATAGTGGACTTCGTCTGTCACCTTGGCGTCGTTGACGACGCGGTAAGGTGTTTCGATGAAGCCATATTTGTTCACGCGAGCAAAGGTCGCCAGCGAGTTGATCAGACCGATGTTCGGGCCTTCCGGTGTCTCAATCGGGCACATCCGACCATAGTGTGTCGGGTGAACGTCGCGCACCTCGAAGCCAGCACGCTCACGGGTCAGACCGCCAGGCCCAAGCGCCGAGAGACGACGCTTGTGCGTCACTTCGGAGAGCGGGTTGGTCTGGTCCATGAACTGCGACAGCTGCGAGGAGCCGAAGAATTCACGTACCGCAGCAGCAGCCGGTTTTGCGTTGATCAGATCCTGCGGCATCACCGTGTCGATCTCGACCGAGGACATCCGCTCCTTGATGGCGCGTTCCATGCGCAGCAGACCGACGCGGTACTGATTTTCCATCAGTTCGCCAACGGAGCGCACACGACGGTTGCCGAGGTGGTCGATATCGTCGATGTCGCCCTTGCCGTCACGCAGCTCAACCAGCGCCTTGATGCAGGAGATGATATCTTCCTTGCGCAGGGTGCGCTGAGTGTCCTCGGCGTCCAGAGCAAGGCGCATGTTCATCTTCACACGGCCAACGGCGGAGAGGTCGTAACGCTCGGAATCGAAGAACAGCGTGTCGAACAGCGCGGAGGCAGCTTCGACGGTCGGCGGCTCGCCCGGGCGCATGACACGGTAGATATCCATGAGCGCGGTATCGCGACCCATGTTTTTGTCCTGTGCCATGGTGTTGCGCATGTAGGGGCCGACATTGATGTTGTCGATGTCCAGAACCGGAATGTCGGTGATACCGGCATCCAGCAGTTCCTTGACGGTCCCGCCGATGATTTCGCCGCCCTTGTCATACTCGAGGGTCAGCTCATCGCCGGCCTCGACATAGATGGCGCCGTTTTCTTCGTTGATGATATCCTTGGCGACATATTTGCCAACGATATGCTCAAAGGGAACCAGCAGCTCGCTGATGTTGCCTTCGTCGATCATCTTCTTGACGGCGCGCGGTGTGACCTTCTTGCCGGCTTCGGCAAAGATCTCACCGGTGGCGGCGTCAACCAGATCGTAGGTCGGACGGGTGCCGCGCACGCGCTCGGGGAAGAACGGCGTGACCCAGCCACGGCTCTTCTCCAGCTTGAAGGAGATGGTGTTGTAATAGGCATCCATGATGCCTTCCTGATCCAGACCCAGCGCATAGAGCAGGGTTGTCACAGGCAGCTTACGACGACGGTCGATGCGGGCAAAGACGATGTCCTTGGCGTCGAATTCGAAGTCCAGCCAGGAGCCGCGATACGGGATGATGCGGCAGGCAAACAGCAGCTTGCCCGAAGAATGTGTCTTACCCTTGTCGTGATCGAAGAACACGCCCGGCGAACGGTGCATCTGGGACACGATCACACGCTCGGTGCCGTTGACCACAAAGGTGCCGTTCGGCGTCATCAGGGGCATATCGCCCATGTAGACGTCCTGTTCCTTGATGTCCTTCACCGATTTTGCACCGGTGTCTTCGTCCACATCAAAGACGATCAGACGCAGAGTGACCTTCAGCGGAGCCGAATAGGTCATGTCGCGCTGCATACATTCCTCGACGTCATATTTCGGACGTTCAAAGGAATATTTCACGAACTCCAGAACCGACGTCTCATTAAAGTCCTTGATCGGAAATACCGACTGGAACACGCCCATGATGCCTTCGCCGTCGAGCGGCTGTTCTGCATCACCAGAGCGCAGGAAGAGGTCGTAAGAAGATTTCTGGACCTCGATGAGGTTCGGCATGTCCAGGACTTCGCGGATTTTACCGTAGTATTTGCGAAGACGTTTCTGGCCAAGGAACGATTGAGCCATGTCAGATGTCACCTTTCCAATTCTCACTGAACAAGGATGCCGCCGGGCCCCGGCACCTTGTCCATACGAGACAGCGTGTTCGGATCAATTCATGACCACCTTCCCGAATGGCGGCCTCCCGATCCTTTGAACCTCGCCTGAAAAAACGCCCGATTAGTTGGGCCCTTTCTAAGACAGGTTCGGCTGGACCCGGTTTTCACCGGGCCCAGCCAAATTTCCGGGATGTTCAGAGGACGTCGAAACCGACACCCCATGTTGTCCCGTATCGCGTAGCTTAGGCCAGTTCGATCTCGGCGCCAGCTGCTTCCAGCTTGCCTTTGATGTCTTCGGCTTCGTCCTTGCTGACGCCTTCTTTGATCTTGCCGCCAGCTTCGACCAGCTCTTTGGCTTCTTTCAGGCCAAGACCGGTGATGCCGCGAACTTCTTTGATCACGTTGATTTTGGATGCGCCAGCGTTTTTCAGAACGACGTCGAATTCGGTCTTTTCTTCTTCCGCTGCGCCACCGGCGTCGCCGCCAGCTGCCATGACAACGGCGCCGCCAGCTGCGGGCTCGATGCCATACTCATCCTTCAGGATGGTTTTCAGTTCTTGTGCTTCAAGCAGGGTCAGACCAACGATGTCTTCTGCCAGTTTCTTCAGATCAGCCATTTTATCAGCTCTTTCCGTTTACAGTGTGTGTGTTCCAACGTGCGGGCATATGCCCGACGCCAGTCATTCAGTGCCAACCGCTTACGCAGCTTCCGCCTTCTCTTCGATGGTCGAAAGGATGCTTGCGATGTTGCTTGCAGGTGCGCCAATTGCGCCAGCGATGTTGGAAGCAGGTGCGCCAATGCAGCTTGCGATCTGAGCAATAAGCTCGTCGCGCGAAGGCATTTTCGACACGGCTTCAACGCCGGCACGGTCCAGAGCGTTCTCACCCATCGCGCCGCCAAGGATCTCGAACTTTTTGTTCTCCTTGGCGAAATCCTCGGCCACCTTAGCGGCGGACACGGGATCTTCGGAATAGGTCAGTACGGTCATCCCTGTCAGCAGGTCAGACATGCTTTCACACGGCTTACCCTCGAGGGCGATTTTGGCGAGCCTGTTCTTGGCAACACGCACGGAGCTACCGGCGTCGCTTGCACGCGCCCGCAGATCCTGCATCTCTGCAACTGTCAGACCGGCATAGTGGGCTACGACCACCACGCCAGAGCTTTCGAAGATCTGGCCGAGTTCCTCGACCACTCTCTCTTTCTGGGCTCTATCCACAGTTCTCTCCAAGTTTAGGGACACTTGCGCATCCCGGCTCATTGATGTGCCGAACATTGCTGCCCGGCGTTCAAGTCCGTTTTAACGGGGTGAGCCAAAATCACCCGAGGGTAGGAATTCCCTCGATCCTTTGGTCGTTCCCGTCTCAGGAGGGAAATTAAGACCCGATCGACAGGCCACCCACCATCTTGGACGAAATGAAATAAAGCGCACGACGAATCGCACGCTTTATCTCGGGGTCGTAGTTAGTCCCATTTTTAGGGATTTCCAAGGGCAAAATCGTCCGAAAGACCACCAAGGCCAGGATCAGCCGAGATCGCCACAATGACACCCCCGAAAAGGCAAAACCGGGGCCCCTATCAGGGACCCCGGTCTATCGTCAATGCGGCGTTTCTGACACATGCGACTCGGCGCACTGTCAGCCCTCGCCCCGCCTGCCGAGATTACTCGGTAACAGCGGTTTCCACGTCAACGGTGACGCCCGGACCCATAGTGGAGGACAGAGCGATTTTCTTCATGTAAGCGCCCTTGGCACCCGACGGCTTTGCCTTGGCAACCGCAGAGATGAAGGCACGTACGTTTTCGATCAGCTTGGCTTCGTCGAAGGAAGCTTTGCCAACGCCAGCGTGCACAACGCCGCCTTTTTCAGCTTTGAACTGAACTTCGCCACCCTTGGCTGCTTCCACGGCCGCTTTCACGTCCATGGTCACGGTGCCGACCTTGGGGTTCGGCATCAGGTTGCGGGGGCCAAGCACTTTACCCAGACGGCCAACGATCGGCATCATGTCAGGGGTTGCAATGCAGCGATCGAAATCGATGGTGCCGCCCTGGATGGTTTCCATCAGGTCTTCTGCACCGACGATGTCCGCGCCAGCTTCCTTGGCTTCGTCAGCCTTCGCGCCACGGGCGAAAACAGCAACGCGCATGTCTTTGCCGGTGCCGTTGGGCAGGCCAACCACGCCGCGAACCATCTGGTCTGCGTGACGGGTGTCAACGCCGAGGTTCATGGCGATTTCGACGGTTTCGTCGAATTTTGCGTTTGCGTTTGCCTTGATCAGGGCAACCGCTTCTTCCACCGACAGGTTGTCCTTGCCAGCGAAAGCTTCGCGCGCAGCGCGGGTCCGTTTACCGAGCTTAGCCATCTTACTTCACCTCGATGCCCATGGAGCGGGCAGAGCCCAGGATGATCTGCATCGCGGCTTCGATGTCGTTCGCGTTCAGATCTTTCATTTTTGCTTCGGCGATTTCCTTCACCTGAGCAACGCTGACGGTGCCCACGGTTTCGCGCGACGGGTTGTTCGCGCCGGATTTCACTTTGGCGGCCTTCTTCAGGTAGTAAGACGCAGGCGGCGTCTTGATGTCCATGGTGAAGGACTTGTCCTGATAGTAGGTGATCACGGTCGGGCACGGCGCGCCGGGCTCCATGTCTGCGGTCTTGGCGTTGAACGCCTTGCAGAATTCCATGATGTTGATGCCGCGCTGACCCAGTGCCGGGCCAACCGGCGGGGATGGGTTTGCCTTACCGGCGGGCACTTGCAGCTTCATCGTGCCAACAAGCTTCTTAGCCATTTGGTGTTCCTTTCAACTCGGGCAAAACGCGTTTCACCCTATGTATGTTGCGTGGTCCGATATCAGGATCGCGATCCCTCCATCTCCCACGAGAGAATCTCGCCCGAAGACGATAGAGGCGGCATGTATAGGGGATTGCGGGGGTTGGCAAGTGGGGACACCAGGCGATTCAACATGACCAACTGGCCTTGCCAGAGCAACTACAATGAGCAACCGGCTTGCAGATGTATATGTTATCACATAACAGTCGCTGAAACGGTCTCCCTATAGAAACCGGCGTCGACACCTGAGGAGGAATCCGATCATGTCTGGAAATCTTGGTCGCACCAGCCTGAAGCGCTCGCAGAAGCGAAGCAATCCGATGCAGGACTACGACCAACTTCCCCCAGACCTGCGCAGATGGATTTCTTCTGCCGCTTTGCCGTGGAGTGCGATCTCCGTTGAACGGACCTTCAGAAAGGCTTTGTCTCGAACTGGCGACAGGGCCCGTGCGTTGCATGAGCTAAGTCGGATTGAACACAAGCTGACGGTAAAGGATGCGCAGAAGATATGGGGCGCCGAGCACCCAAATGCCCGAAAATAGAGCTACAGCCCGCAATGAAGGATCAGGGCTGTAGCCCGCCGAAAACCAGCCCAGCCACAAACAAAAACGCCGCGATGCAGATGCAACGCGGCGCCTTGAGTTCTACCGGAAAGGGCTATTACCCCTGCTTGGTCACCTGAGTGAAGTCCAGTTCCACCGGGGTTTCCCGGCCAAAGATGGACACGGTGACCTTGAGTTTCTGATTGTCGTCGTCGACGCCTTCGACCATGCCGTCGAAATCTTCGAACGGTCCATCGTTGACCTTGACCTTTTCGCCCACTTCAAAGGAGATGAGCGTGCGCGGCGCTTCTTCGCCTTCCTGAACGCGGCCCAGGATGCCCTGCACTTCGGCGTCGCGCATCGGCATCGGACGGCCCTGCGGGCCGAGGAAACCGGTGACGCGGTTGATCGAGGAAATCAGGTGATAGCCGCGGTCGGACATTTCCATATGCACCAGCACGTAGCCGGGCATGAAGCGACGCTCTGTAGAGACTTTCTTGCCGCGACGAATTTCGATCACCTCTTCGGTGGGGACCAGAACTTCGTCGATTTCGTCTTCCAGACCCTGCTCTGCGACCGACGTGCGGATCTGCTCTGCGATTTTCTTTTCGAAGTTCGAAAGAACGCTGACCGAATACCACCGTTTCGCCATGAACCTGATCGTCCTTGTGTCTCTTGGCCGACAAGTGCGTCGGGCCACTGCTAAAATAAGATACAGCCTTGGGGCTGCGCTCTAACAAAAAGCGGCGCGCGACACGAATCGCCACACGCCTACGTCAGAGTTAGTCGCTCACCTACCGCCCCGGGAGTCCAAGATCAAGAGGTGAGCCGCCAATTGCGAAGCCAAGCTGCCCTTCGCCACAACGGGTTGCGCGATCGGGGCTGCCAGACGGGTTTAGCCGAACATGCCCAGAATGCCCTCAAGCCCAAAGCGGATCAGGATATCCACGATGGCAAAGAAGACGGCCGTCAACGCCGCCATGACAAACACCATCACGGTGGTCAGCAGCACCTCACGGCGGGTCGGCCAGACGACCTTGGAAACTTCGGCGCGAACCTGCTGGATGAACTGGACGGGGTTTGTGGTGGCCATGAGGCGGGGTTCTCTCTGCTTGCAATCAAGCAGCGATTTAACCGCAGACCATGGCAATTTCAAGCCCTGCTGCACCTTCAACGATGGCTCGGGGCGGGTTCTTCAGGTCCGCGCCGCAGCATCCGCTGAGAAGCAATCAATTCTATCTTAATTTTCGCGGGCCATAAATATCCGCCATGGGGCACCGCAGATGTCAGCACATCGCGCCCTGCCCGTTACCGAGCGCGATTATGAGATAGGATTCCATGACCCTCGCACAGAACGATCAGCAGGCGACCAGCCTGAGCCAAACCACCCCGGCAGGGGCTGCCACCCAGCGCGAAGCGCAGGCAACCCCGCCGCTGACAATGCAGATTTCCAGCAAGCTCTCGGGCCGTAGTCGGCGGCTGCCACCGCAAGACAATGCGAAGCTGGACCCCGAACATCAGGAGCAACTGACCGCGCTGTTTCAGCATGGACATTTCCAGCAGGCCGCAACCCGTTGCGCAGAGCTGCTGAACAGCCATCGGAGATCAGCATTCCTGTGGGAACTGCTGGGCCGCTGCCATCTTGCGCAGACCGCCCTGGATGAAGCGGCGACCTGCCTGAACAAAGCCTGCGAGCTGAACCCGACCTCCGCCACGACCTTTGCCGCGATGGGTGATGTCTACCGGCGCCAGAACCGGCCAGTGGATGCGATTGCCCTGTATAAAAAGGCTCTGACACTGGATGCGACCTGCCTGCCCGCGCTCAACAATCTGGGCAACACGCTGCTGGAGCAGGATCGCATCATCGAGGCCGATCAGTGTTTCGCCACCGCGATTGATCAAGCGCCTGACAACGCGCAACTGCTTTACAACCGTGCCAATATCCAGCGTCAGCTGGGGAACATGGGGATCGCCCGCGATCTCTATGGTCAGGCCGCGCGCTTTGCCCCGAACTTCCTGGAAGCGCGGTACAACCTTGCCCAGCTCACCGGTATGATCGGCCAGCAGAGCGAGGCGATCCGTCATCTGGACCAGATTCTACTGGCCCGCCCCAATGACGATCGCGCCCGCGCCCAGAAGCTGCGCCTGATGGCGGAGCTGTGCGATTGGCGCTGGCTGGACGAATATCAGGAGCACCGTCGGCACCTTGGGCTGCGTGGGTCCGCCTGCGCCCCGCAAGCGCAGATCGCGCTTGAGGACAATCCCGATCTACTGCGCATCCGGATGCAGGCCCATGCCAGCTCCCGCCCGCAATCTGACCCGGCGCCGCAACGGCCGAGGGCAGAAACACGCCCACAGCGGCTGCGTGTCGGCTATTTCGTCAGCTCGGCCCAGGATCTCGATGCGCTGCGACTGCTCGACAGCCTGCTGGCCCGCCACGATCAGAGCCGATTCGCGCTTTACGTCTATGCGGCCAGCGCACCGCGCGCGGATCTGGTCGGCGTCCACCACCGCGATATCCGCGGACTGTCCGCAACCACCATCAAGACACAGGCCGTCGCGGATCAGCTGGATATCGCAATTGACCTGACCAGCTATACCCACGAAGCCGACGCAACCGTGTTTTCGGCCCGGATCGCGCCGGTACAGATTGCCATGCCCGGTTTTCCGGGCACCATGGGCACTCCGGCGTATGACTATATCCTCGGCGATGCGGTTACCTGCCCGCCCGGCAGCGAGCGCTATTTCGAGGAACATGTGATCCGCATGCCGCACAGCTATCAGAGTGTTACAGCTCTGCAGGACCTCTCCGGCCACCAGTTCAGCCGACGCGACTGCGGCCTGCCCGATGATGCCTTCGTCTTCTGCAGCTTTACCGCTAGCCATGCGCTAACCCCACGTGAATTTGATATCTGGATGCGCCTGCTGGCCCGTGTGGAGGGCAGCGTTCTGTGGCTCCCGGACTACCCAGAAGAGGCACAGGCTGCACTGCGACAGGCCGCAAGCGACCGCCGTGTCGACCCGGATCGCGTGATCTTTGCCGCCGCCAGCACCGGCGAGGAGCGTATGGCGCGCAGCATGGTCGCAGATCTGTTCCTGGACAGCTTCACCCTCAATGCCGGTCCGGCAGCGCGCGACGCACTGGCTGCCGGGCTACCGGTGCTGACAGTGGCGGGGCGCCAGTTCGCTGCCCGCACCACCGCAAGCCTGCTGGCCGCTGCCGACATGGAAGACCTGCTGACCACCACGCCCCAGGCCTATGAGGCACGGGCGCTGGAACTGGCCGAGGACCGGGATCAGCTGCTGGCACTGCGCAGCAAACTGCGGCTGATGCAGACGAAAGCACCGCTGTTTGATACCACGCGCTACATGCGGGATCTGGAACGCGGGCTGGACATGGTTTTTGCCCGCCATAGCGACGCACTGCTGCCACAGCATGTGACCGTTCCGGCCGAGGATGTGGTGCCTGCAAAACCAACCGACAGTTACAGCGCGGCACAGACCGCAGGCACGCCCAATCACGCCGCCTGATCAGGGCAATCTTCACCCTGAAACCCAACGCTTCCCTCGCCCTAGAAAGGCGGCGGAGGCGTTTTGCCTGCCATATGGACTGGATCCGGCGGGACCGATCCACGACGAGAGAGAGCGGACAGGCGCAGCTGCGGATCCGCCAATCGAAACGAGGCCCGTGCTGGGATGTCTTGTGTCTGAGATGAGAGAGTGGCAGGGGCATCAGGGTTCGAACCCGAGACCTACGGTTTTGGAGACCGTCGCTCTACCAACTGAGCTATACCCCTACGGTGCGGCAGTTCCTAAGCCAGAGCTGCGCGGCTGGCAAGAGGGAAATCAACGAAATCGCCCGGATTTCCGCCCGTCCTCCCGCGATGACTGGCCCCACTCGCCATGCTTCAGTATGACAGAGAAAAATATCCAGAGGAAAGATCCCAGAGTGAGCCTGCGCAAAAAGATCGCCGACAGTCCGAAAGTGAACCGCGCCATCGAGGCCCTGCTGGCGGGATATGTGCGATTCGCCCATCGCACCTCGCGCTGGGAGCGCCGCGGGTTCGAGGAAATGGATGCCTGTGTCGCCTCTGGAGAGCCGGTGATCTTTGTGCTCTGGCACCAGCGACTGATCATGGCCCCCTATCTCTTTGACACCTCTCTGGGCCGCATCTGCGCGCTGACCTCCGCCGCCCGCGCCGGACGGCTGGCGGGACAGATTCTGGTGCGTCTGGGGTTTGAGACCATCCCGATGTCCAGCCACAAACGCCATGTGGCGCTGTCCCGCGAAGTCCTGCGCCGCACCAAGGAGGGGTGTTCTATCGGCATTGCCGCTGACGGACCAAGAGGGCCGGCTCGCATATCCTCGGGCGTACCGATCACTTGGGCGCGGATGACCGGATGCCGTGTGTTCACTGTCGCGTTTGCAGAACGGAAAGTGATTAAGCTGCCAACCTGGGATCAGCAGATGCTGCCTCTGCCGTTCTCACGTGGTGTTCTCCTCTGTCAGGAATGGACGGATGAGGTGCCGAAGAAGCCAAGCGATGAGCAGGTTGAGACGCTGCGGCTGAGCCTGCAGGCTTCGCTGGACAAGATTACGGACACGGCCGACCGGGCCGTCGGGCAGCCTCCGCGCAGATAGACATGGCTAGAGGCCTGGCGGTCAGGCCGCCCCCTGCCCTGTTCCAGCGTCATCGCATAGAAAAAGGCCGCCCCGGTTGGAGCGGCCTTTCTTTTGTTTCACCTGAGTGGCGCTCGGCGATTTTCCTGCGGAAAACCACCTGTCACCGCAGGCCAGAGTTTCCGGTGGAAACTCGACCTTAGTCGGTGATTTTCGACACAACGCCGGCGCCGACGGTGCGGCCGCCTTCGCGGATCGCGAAACGCAGGCCGTTTTCCATCGCGATCGGTGCGATCAGTTCAACGTCGAACTTCAGGTTGTCGCCCGGCATAACCATCTCGGTGCCCTCAGGCAGGGTCACGGTGCCAGTGACGTCGGTGGT
>NZ_JAYMXF010000003.1:0-90426 GCF_048055755.1 Phaeobacter sp. JH204B | reverse complement strand
CTACGGCGATCAAAACCCTTTTGAAACATGTCCGTATTGCCTAAGACCAACGCATGAAATCATGCCAAGGCGGCTGGGGTCTCCTCACCGCTTAGCCGCCAGCATTCCGCCAGTTCTCCTGTAACATCGCCAGACCGCTTACCCCGCCGGGATCCCTCTTCGGTGGCGCTGTCTGGCATCGCTGCGGAAGCGCTGTAAGAGATGCACCCAATTCCATACCGCCCCATGCGGGCGGCGGGGCCGGTCCGATGATGGTTTATCAGACAGGCCTGTTCCCCGACCCGCTGTCGGTCCCACCGACCGATCCCCACCCGGATGCCGCCGCGGAGGCGGCGCTGGCGGCCAGCCTTCAGGCGCTGCTCAACGGCTTTCTGCGCGAATGCCCCGAGCTGCCCGGCGACCACAGGTCATCGGCCCCGGATCGCGCGCCCCGGATCGACATTGCGCTGGCGCATATCCCCGCCGTGCTGCGGCTTGGCCTGCGCTATACCTCCCGGACCGGCCCGCTGAAATTCGGCGCCGCGCAGCTGCGGTTTTGCGGCGAAACCTATTGGCAGCCGGCGCCACCGGTCCAGACCATCAGCCTGATCGCGCAGGAGTGTTTTCACCGCTCCGGCGCAACGGATCCGGCCAGACTGGCAGAGTTCCTGCGCGCCATTTTCAACAGCAACGCCGAGATCGAAGCCGCGCTGCGGCGCACCGCGCCGAGCCCCAGCCCGCACCAGTTCCGGCAGGCGGAACAATCGCTGGTCTTTGGTCACTGGCTGCATCCCACACCCAAAAGCCGCGACGGCCTGACCGATTGGCAGCAGCGGGCCTATGCACCTGAATATGCAGGAGAGTTCCAGCTACACCTATTTGCCGCCCGGACCGAGATCACCCGCCAGGACAGCGCCGCCGCGCCGCTGCCGCAGATCCTGCGCGATATTGGGGGCCTGACCGATGGCCTCTGCCTGCACCCGGGCGAGCAGCTGATCCCGGCCCATCCGCTTCAGGCGCAGGCGCTGCTGCTCGATCCCGCCGTTCAGGCCCTGCTGGCCAGCGGTCAGCTGCGCGATCTGGGGTCTGCCGGTCCGGCTTTCACCCCGACGTCGTCCCTGCGGACGGTCTTTGCCGCCGAGTGCCCCTGGATGCTCAAATTCTCGGTGCCGGTGCGGCTGACCAATTCGCTGCGCGTGACCCTTGCCAGTGAATTGCAGCAGGGGGTTGCGATGGCGCGGCTGCTGCGGCGTCTGAACATCGCAACCAGCCTGCCAAAGTTTCAGATCATCGACGATCCGGCCTATCTGACCCTGACCCTGCCGGAGCGCCGCGAAAGCGGTTTCGAGGTGATTTTCCGCAAGAACCCCTTTGCAGGTGAGGCGGGCGCCGGCATCTTCCCCCTCGCCGCGCTTACGGCCGATCCGCGACCGGGGTGTGCCTCGCTGCTGGCCACGCAGATCGCCGATCTCGCCGCGCGCCAGCGCAGCACCCGAAGACAGGCGGCGACGCGCTGGTTCGGCGCCTATCTCGACTGTATGCTCACCCCGGTTCTGACGCTCTATGACCGGCACGGCATCGCCCTTGAGGCGCATCAGCAGAACGCCTTGCTGGATCTGTCCGAGGGGCTGCCCCGGCAGGGCTTCTACCGCGACAATCAGGGCTATTTCATCACCGATGATGCCTTTGCCCCACTGCGCCAGATCGAGCCCAGCCTCGCCGATGTGCCTGCGCTGGTGTTCAGCCGCACCCATATCAACGCCCGCCTGACCTACTACCTTGTGGTCAACCAGATCTTTGCGGTGATCTGGCGCATGGGCTGCGACGGGCTGCTTAGCGAAGACGCGCTGCTGCAACAGCTGCGCGATGAGTTGCACCGCCTGCGGCCGCGCTTTACCGGACCCGCGCGCGCGCTGGTGGAGCAGCTGCTCTATGCGCCACGGCTGGCGACCAAGGCCAATCTGCTGACCCGCCTGCACGATCTGGATGAATTGCAGACCGACACTCAGGAAGGGCTGTTTGTCGATATCCCCAATCCGATTGCCGCCCCGCAACGCCAGACCAGAGAGGTGATGCAAGATGCCTGTCTATGACCTCGCATGCCCATTGGGCAAAGCACAGCCCCACCCGCAAACCCGGCAGACCCGCGGCGCGCTGCGGGTGCTGCGCCAGCTATGCGAAGCGCTGCTGAGCGAAGGCTGCGCCCAAGACATCACCTGGCACGATCGCGGATTGCGCTGGCAGCTCGGCAACCGGTCGTTCCGCGCCAGCGGGCGCTGTGGCGCCTTTGGCCGTTATCGGCTGGATGCCGGCAGCATCGAGATGGCACAGGAGCACGGCTGGCAGCCCGCCGCGCTGGAGGACGTGCTCTCGGCGCTCACGGCCCCGGCGGCGGCACTGGCCGCGCTGCGCGTCGACCTTGACCGCACCGCCCATCTGGATGATCTCAACCACCGGCAGATCCCCCGCCCGCCCCGGCGGCACCAGCTGGGCATCGCCGATATGGAGCGCGCCATCCACGAAGGCCACCCCTACCACCCCTGTTACAAGGCGCGCAGCGGTTTTAGCGACCGCGATCATCTCCGCTACGGGCCTGAGGCAGGGCAGAGTTTTCGCCTGATCGGGCTGCTGTTGCACCCCGCGCTGGTCCAACAGCGCCTGCCCGATGCGGATTTCTGGCCCCGCGAGCTGGGACCGGCGGAATGGGAGCGCATCCGCAGCCTCGCCGCCATGCGCAGCGCCGAGGGCTTTGCCCTGCTGCCGGTCCACCCCTGGCAATGGAACCAGCTGGCACAGGATCCGCTGGTGCAGGCCTGGCACGCTGCAGGCCAGCTGATCCCCCTCGGCGAGATCGGCGACCGCTACAGGGCGACCCAATCGGTGCGCACGCTGACGAACGCCGACCAGCCGCAGCGCGCCCATGTCAAAACCGCAATGACCATGCGCAACACCTCGTCCCTGCGCACATTGATCCCCGAAACCGTCACCATCGCGCCGCTGATATCGGACTGGCTTGCCGCGGTGATCGCCAGTGACCCGCTGTTGCAGGATCGCTATCCGCTGACCCTGCTGCCGGAATATGCCGGCATCATCGCCGGGCGCGGCACCGCGCTGGAGGGGCATCTGGCCGCGATCTGGCGGCAAAGCCCGGCCTCGCTCGGTATGGCGGACAATCAGATGATGCCGTTCAACGCGCTGGCCCTGACAGAAGAGGACGGCAAGCCGCTGATCGCCCCCTGGATTGCCGCCCACGGGCGCGACCGCTGGCTGGCGCAGCTGATTGAAACGGCGGTACTGCCGGTCTGGCACCTGATGGTGGCCCATGGCATCGGGCTGGAAGCCCATGGGCAGAACCTCATCCTTCAGCATGACAACGGCTGGCCGACCGGCCTCATTGCCCGCGATTTCCACGATGGTGTCGAATATGTCGACACCCTGCTGTCCCAGCCCGCGCTATGCCCCGATCTGGCGGCGATTGACCCGGCCTTTGCCAGCGCAGAGCCGGATCAGTTCCACGCGCTCTCCTGTGCTGACGGGCTGCGCGAATTGGTGATGGACACGCTCTTTGTCTTCAACCTCGCGGATCTGTCGGACCTCCTGCAACGCCATTTCGACCTGCCGGAGACCCGGTTCTGGCATCGCCTGCGCGACCGGCTGGACCGCTACGCCGCCGATCACGGGCAGCAACAGCGCATGGCGGCCTTCGCTCCCTTTGCGCGCCAGATCCACGCCGAAAGCCTGATCACCCGCAAAATCGACCCCGACCGACGCGGCAGCTACCGCCATCTCATCGACAACCCTCTGGCCACTGCAAAGGACAGCTGACCCATGTTTGTGTTGAACGACACCCTTTCTGATCCAACCGCGCTGCACCCAAGACTGCAACAGGCGCTTGGCAATGATCTGCACCACCGCTACGCCCTGCGGATGCGCGACACCGGCCTCGGCCTTGCAACCCTGCTCTACCTAAAGGACCACAAGGCCGGCGTTTTCCCAATCCACGCCGATATCCCGGCGGAAGCCGCGAAACAGATGGCGACCAAGGCCGGATGCGACTGGTTTCTGGAGGATGATCTTGTCCCGCAACCGCTGCCCCGGCAGCCCGGTCAGACCGCCAGCGCGCGCCCCGGCGCAGGCGTTCTGGTGCAGATGAGCTCCGGCACCACCGGCGCGGCCAAAGTGATCACCCGCAGCTGGGACAGCATCGCAACCGAGATCCGCACCTATGCCGCCTTCTTTGACCGCGCGGCCGGGATGACGCCGGTGATCGCCTGCCCGGTGACCCATTCCTACGGGTTGATACCGGGGGTTCTGGTGGCGCTGCATCGTGGCCATGTGCCGGTGATCATTGATGCGGTGAACCCGAAATACATTCTGCGCCGCCTGCGCGAGCTGCCTGACCCGGTGCTTTATACCTCGCCTGCGATGCTGCACACGCTGGCGAGGCTCCTGCCCCCGGACGAGACACTGAACGCCGCCGTCACCTCCGGGACCGTGCTGCCCGATCCATGGTTCCACACCATTCGCGCCCGCACCCGGCATCTGTTCCAGCAATATGGCTGTTCCGAAGTGGGCTGTATCGCCATCAATCAGGACCTGCGGGCGCCCTGCGATGTCGGCCGACCACTGCCGCATCTCGACCTGCAGGCAGGCGCGCCCGGCACGCCCGGCCCGGTCCGCGTGCAGCTGACGACAGGGGAACCGGCCACCACGGATGCCGCCGCGACCACCTGGGTCGAAACCGGCGATCTGGGCTATCTCACCGCCGATGGCGGGCTGGTGTTTACCGCCCGTGCGGACGATATGATCAATGTGGCCGGGCTGAACGTCTATCCGCAGGACGTCGAACGCGCGGTGATGAGCCTGCCCGATGTGCAGGATGCCGTCGCCTTTCGCCTGCCCGACCCGCAGGCCGGTTCGCGGGTGGGGCTGCTGTTTGTCGGCCCGGATCTCAGCGAGGATCAGCTGCGCGCGCACTGCGCCGATCTGCTGGCCGACTACCAGAGACCGACCTTCCTGCGCCGCCTCCCCGCCCTGCCGCGTCAGGCCAATGGCAAGATCAGCCGCCGCGACATCGCCAACAGATACGCATCCGGCACCGATCACACAGCCGATCAGCAGGTGCCCGCATGACCTTCGACAGCGTGCTGCACGCAATGCAGCAGACCCTCGCCGGACCGCTGGCCAATCCGCATATGGCGCAGTTCCGCCCCGAGGCGGTGCTGAACGATGATCTGCATATCGACTCCGTGGTGCTGATCAACCTGCTGGTGCATCTGGAAACCGACCACGGCGTGGCCATCCCCGAGCGTGACTTCCGCAAGGAGGATTTCGTCACCGTCGCCGATCTGATCCATGTGCTTCTGCCCGACCCGCCGACCTCTCCCAGCGCAGAACCCGAGACCGCGCCCGCCAATCAGGACCCGAGCGAGATCACCGTGCATTGCTTTGTCAGCTGTCTCTGTGCGGCGATCCGGCGGCATGAGGGGCTGGATTTCCGACCCTTCTATTTTGGCACCTGGGACAGCGATTTTGCCATCACCGCCCATCAGCATCTGGCCTATCACAGCGCCGAGATGACGCAGGATCAATATATCCGCTGGGTCGAACGACTGTATGGCATCCACGTCAGCCAGTGGCACGATCCCGCCCTGTCGAAATCCGACAACCTGACCCGCTTTGAAAAACTGCTCCACAACCCGGCCACCGACCGCCAGCTGGTTGTCATGCTCGACATGTTCCACCTGCCGGAGCGGGACACCAAATACAATCAGGACCCGTTTCCGCATTTCGTCATTGTCGAGCCGACCGCCGACCCCGAGGTCTGGCATATGAACGACCCGGATTATCGCTGGCGCGGAGATCTGCCGCGCGCCGCCATCCTCAATGCCATGGCACAGCCCAGCGTGGCGGGCGGCTATATCCTCGACAGCACACGCGTCCGCGCGCCCGAGCCTCAGGACCTTGTGGCCTATTTCGACGCGACCTTCCGCCCGGACGCCAACCCGCTGACGGACGCCCTGCGCGGCATTATCGCGCATCACTGCCGTCCCGACAGGCCTCTGGCACTGCCGGAGCTGGAGATCGCCCTGCGCGAACTTCCGGTGCTATCCCTGCGCAAATACGCCTATGAACACGCCTTTGCCTTCTTCTGGCGCGCGCTGGACACCAGCTTTGCCGCGTTCGACGCCAATTGCGATCAGGTCGAGGCGCTCTGCGAAGGGTTCCGCAGCCTGCATTTCCTTGCCGCGAAAATCGCCCATACCAGAGACCGCACACTGGTGCCGGATCTGATCGCCGCGCTGGACGCATTGGACCGGTTGGAGTTTGCCATCAAGGAGGCACTTCACACCGAATTCCAGATCTGGTGCCAGTCACAGATACCAGCGGCGCCCGCATCTGCCACGGCGAGGACGGGGGAGCCGGCATGAAGATCTCGCTCTGCACGATTTCCTTTCGCCATCAGCTGATTGATCTGAAGGACATTGCCTTCTGGGCGCGGGATACCGGGTTTCAGGGGATTGAGCTTTGGGGTGTTCATGCCCGCAATCAGTCACCGCTGGCGATCCACAACGCCCAGTGGATGGCCGCGCAGGGGCTGTCGATCCCGATGATCAGCGACTACCTGCCCCTACAGGACCATCAGGAGCTGACCCGTCGAACCCGCGCCCTCTGTGCACTGGCGCAGGGCTGGGGCGCGGACAAGATCCGCACCTTTGCCGGGATGCAGGCCAGCGCCACGGTCCCGGCGGCGGACCGCGACCAGACCACCCGCGCCCTGCGCCACGCCTGCGATATCGCCGCCGATCACGGGCTGCGCCTGCTGGTGGAAACCCATCCCGGCACGCTGGCCGATACGCTCGCCTCAACCGTGGCGCTGATCGACGCCACCGACCACGATGCGCTGGCCATCAATTTCGACGCGCTCCACGTCTGGGAAGGCGGGGATGATCCGGTGACGGCGCGCCGGACCCTGCTGTCCAGAATTGCGCATTATCACCTGAAGAACATCTCCGACCGCACCCGCCTGCCGGTCTTTGCCCCGGCGAATGTCTACAGCGCCGCCGGCTGTCGCGCGGGCATGGTGCCGCTGATGCAGGGCGCCTATGACTACCGCGCCCTGCTGCGCGAAATGCAGCGGGACGGCGATTGCGAGGCCTCGCTGGAATGGTTCGGGGACGCCGTGTTTCAGACGCTTGCGGGTGACATCGCCGAGATCCGGGCGCTTGCCGCCGATGATCTGACCCCGACCCGACAAAAAACGCGCTCGGTCGGCTGAGCCAGCGCGGCAGAGAACGGCACGGATCAGACCTCGCGCCGTTCTCTGCCTGCCGTCAGCAATCCGCCGACGCGCAGGGGCTGCCCACCTGCCGCGACCACAGCATCGCATAGGTGCCCCCCAGCGCCAGCAGCGCGGCATGGCTGCCATCTTCGGTGATGCGGCCCTGATCCATGACGACAATCCGGTCCATCTGCGCAATCGTGGACAGGCGATGCGCAATGGCGATCACCGTCTTGCCCTGCATCACATCCCGCAATGTCTCCTCGATCTCCGCCTCCACCGCGCTGTCCAGCGCCGAGGTTGCCTCGTCCAGGATCAGGATCGGCGCATTCTTCAGCACCACCCGCGCAATCGCAATCCGCTGCCGCTGCCCGCCGGACAGGGCCACTCCGCGCTCGCCCACATGGGCGTCATAGCCGGTCCGCCCGGCCTGATCGCGCAGCCCCAGAATGAAGTCATGGGCACGGGCGCGTTTGGCGGCCATCACCATCTCCGCCTCGCTGGCGCCGGGATTGCCATATAGGATATTGGCCCGCACCGAGCGATGCACCAGCGCGGTTGTCTGCGTCACCACGCCAATCTGCGCGCGCAGGCTGTCCTGTGTCACGCTGTCGATCGGCTGGCCGTCGATCAGAATGCGCCCCCGGTCCGGGTCATCAAACCGCAACAGCAGCGACACCAGCGTCGACTTGCCCGCGCCGGACGGCCCGGCAATGCCGATCCGCTGCCCGGCCCCGATCGTCAGATCAAGCCCCGCCACACCCCCGCTGCCATCCTCCGATGCCTTGCCATAGCTGTGATGCAGCCCCTCCACGCGGATCTCCGCCCGCGTGACCTTCAGGGCCGGCGCCGCCGCTGCATCGACCACCGCATGTGGCGTTGCCAGCGACCGCAGCCCCTCGCGGATGATGCCCATGTTTTCAAACAGGCGGATCGTCACCCAGAGGATCCAGCCGCTCATGCCGTTCAGCCGGATGGTCAGTGCCGCGACGGCGGCCACCTCTCCAACGCTGACCTGACCCACCGTCCACAGCCAGATCGCCGGAGCCACCACGATCAGGATCAACACGCCGTTGATGGCAATGCTGCCAAAGGCCAGCGTGGTCATCATCCGCATGAACCGCTGGTAACGCGTCCGCAGCCGCCGCAGCGCCGACAGCGCATAACCCAGCTCCTGCCCGCCCTGCGCAAACAGCTTGACGGTTTCGATATTGCCATAGGCATCGACAATCCGCCCCGTCGCCCCGGAGCGCGCATCGGACCATTTCTCCGCCGTCGCTGCGACACGGCGGGCGACATGGCGCACGTAGACGCCGTAAATCAGCACCCAGATCAGCAGCGGCACCGCCAGCCGCCCGTCGATCTGCGACAGCACCACCACCGCGCCCAGCATATAGGTCACCGCGAACAGCACCGCCTCGAACATCATATGCACGCTGTCCTGCACCGCCGGTCCCATCTGCATCACCCGATTGCTGAGCCGCCCGGCGAAATCATGCTGAAAAAAGCCGACCGATTGCCCCAGAAGATGCTGATGCGCCTGCCAGCGGACCTGTTCCTGCAGGTTGGAGGACAGGGTCTGCTCCAGCAGCAGGTGGTTCAGCCCGACCAACGTCGGACGCAGCAGCAGCACACAGACCAGCGCGAGGATCATCTCACCGCCGTGATCGGCCCAGAACGCCGCAGCGCCACTCTCGGTCATCAGATCCACCAGCCGCCCGGCATAGAAGATCAGCCCGCTTTCCATCAGCGCGGTCAGCACGCCAGTGACCAGCATCAGCGGCAGCCATCTGCGATAGGGCGCCAGCTGCTGCCACAGATACGGCCAGAGACCGGCACGCGGCGCCGCCCTCTGCGAGGCCGCAAACGGATCGACAAGGTTTTCAAAAGCCCGGAACATAGCGCCCCTCTCAAGGATGAATTGAAATTCGCCTGAGATGTGGGTCGCCTGTCTTTCGCATCAGCAGGACAGCAGCGTGACGGTCCGTGACCCGCTGCTTCCCGCGCCTGACGCGACATCTGCCTGCACCGTAGCCGGGCCGTTCTACTGCCGCCGGATGGGTTTGTCAGCCGGATAATCCACCATGCGCCAAGTCCTGCAATCTGGCTTGCGCACCATTTTGCGGCCCGCCGCGCACCATGGCTGGCAGCGGTGAATTCACCTTGCGCTGCGCCCCGGAATCTCTATCCTGCAAAGCTGACAGAAAAACTAAGGATTAAGCCCAATGATTACGGATACAGGCCATTTCGACACCCCCAACGCCTCCAAATACCTGCAACAGCTGTGCAAGCATTTTGCCCATAAGGTCGCCGTCACCCATGATGACAGCCGGGGCACCGTGGCTCTGGGCATGGGACCTGCAACGCTGACCGCCAGCGCCGACCGGCTCCTGGCCGAGGTCACCGCCCCCACTGCCGAAGAGCTGGATCACGCCCGCCAGATCATCGACAACCACCTGAAGCGCTTTGCCTTTCGCGAAGAATTTGAGGCGATGACCTGGGCCTCCGCAACGGCTCCTGCCTGACCGGAGGTCAGACACACAACCTGACCAGAGGTCAGACATATAAACCTGACCAGAGGTCAGAACCGGATCGCATAGGCGGTGGAGCGGCCGCCCGCCTCCATCCGCGTGACCACACCGGCCTCCTCCATCGCGCGCAGATCCCGCGTCGCGGTGGCCGGAGAGGTCTTGGTGATCTTGCGGTAGGATTTGGCGCTCAGCCCCACCGCCAGCCGCTCCGGCCCCTGCTCAAACAGCAGACGCAGCGCATGGCTCTGGCGATCATTCAACACCGGTCCGTAGCGCAGAAAGAACTGGTTGCGGCGCAGAATAAACCCCGCCTCATCGCGGGCCGAAGCCGCCGCCCGTGTCAGCGTGCGCAGAAACCAGAGCACGAATTCGCTGGCGTCAATCATGCCAGTTGCGCCCTCTTTGCGCCCTGCCTGCAGGGCGGCATAATAGGCTTTCTTGTCCCGTTCCACCTGTCGCGACAGCGAAAACGGCAACGCGCGGTTGCGGGCAAACACATGTTCGATCAGGGCGCGCCCAATGCGGCCATTGCCATCAGACAGTGGGTGAATGGATTCAAACCACAGATGCGCCAGCGCCGCCTTCACCGCAACTGGCATTCCCTGATCGACATTCACCCAGTCGAGAAACTGCGCCATCTCAGCCTCCAGCCGATCCGGCGGCGGCGCCTTATAGAGCACATCCCCCGGACCCGCCGTCGCGGAGCGCACGATCTCCATCTCAAAGCGTCGCCAGCGGCCGAGGTCCTCCACCTCCATGCCGGTGAACAGCAACCGGTGCCAAGTCAGGATCTGCGCGCTGTCCAGCGGCTGATCGGCCCGGCGCGCCGCCAGCATCAGCTCCGCCACCGCATCCGAGCGCCGCGAGATCGCCGCCCTGTCGCGATGGCGCAGCGAAGCCACAACCGAGGCTTCGATCTCGCTGGCATCCAGTGCCACGCCTTCGATTCCAAAGGAGGCCATCGCCTCCTGCACGATCTGGCGCAGCAGCATCTCCTCGCGCTCCTGCGGGGTCAGCCCGTGGACAAGCCCCGTCACCTCGCCCACCGCCTCGGCGGCGCGGGCCAGTTCGGGTTCGATATGTGCCGGATCATAGCCAAAGCGCGGCCAGGACGGAGACTGCCAGATATGCGGCATGATGTGATAAGCACCCTTAATCGGATCAAAATTTGACTTATTATGATCTGAATAGCGGCGCTAATCAAGTCACCGCCCGCCCGCCCTCTGGCTGACGCGGGTCAAATGGCGCCGCCGACGACCGTGGCCTTACCCCCCGGCAAGCGATGCCACGGCCCCGGCAGCAGCGAGGATCGCTCAATTCGGCCTCACCCTGCGCCTCCCCCGGCCAATACGACATGCGGTAATGCGACGTTCGGCCAGGCCCATCAGGCTATGCTGTCTTCGCCGCCCCGCATCGGCCTCACACCGGATCCGCGGCGGTCAAAAACACTCAGATGCCCCGCACTCACAACAGGCCACCAGCGCCGGACCACAGCCATGCCCAACATATCCGAGGAGAGACATGGCCGTATCCCCGGCGCCTCGGCCACGCTAGCAATGCGGCACCGCAGGTGTTATCCCTTAACATTAGGGGGTATCGTCGTGGATTGGACTGATATCGACAGTCTGGAACGCTGCACCAGCATCGCCGAGCTTTGGGCGCAGAGCTTGCAGGTCTTTGCTGCGATGGGATTTGACTACGCCATCTACCTGACCGTGGACGGCGACCGCAGTCATCCACATATCCAGACCAACTTGCCCGATATCTACCAGCAACTGCCCAGCCATCGGGATCCGTTTCTGGATCACTGCTGCAACAGCTACGAACCACAGTTCACCGGGGCGGAGTTTCTGGCCGATCACCCCTATCTGGCCGCTGCGGAAACCGCCTTCATCCGCGACGCCTCGGTCAAGAGCGGATTTCGCGCCGGCATTGCCATCCCGGTTCGGCTGCAAGGTTCCGACCGGTTCGGCGGTTTCAACATCGGCACCAGTCTGACGCGGGCCGATTTTCTCGCCCATGTCGCGGGCAAGACCGACAGCCTGCGCTTTCTCTGCATGATCATCCATCGCCGCATGGAGGAGCTGCGACAGCCCGCGGCGGCGGCCCCGGAACAGCCCCCCGCCGACGCCCCGGCAGAGGCCGCGTTCAACCGGTCCCTGATCGCCCCACAATCGGAGGCGCTGACCCGGCTCAGCCCGCGCGAACGCGAGGTGCTCTATCTGTTCAGCCAGGGGCTGACCACCAAGGAATGCGCGGCAATCTGCAAGATTTCGCCCCATACGGTCTCGGAATACGCCAATTCGATCTACCGTAAACTGAACGTCCGCAACCGGGTCGAGGCGATCGGCGTGCTCGCCAGGATCCGGCCCTCCGCGAGGCCCGGCCCCTAGGGGCAAAAGCCGCCCCTGCCCCCTGTCCGGCGTTCTTCCCTGCTGGAAAGGACAGCCTGACCGCCTGCAGATCTGTCCATCAGCGCTGCCCGCTGCTAAAGGCCAGATAGGGAATTTCAGGATCGGGCGCGTGATGGTGGACGATAAATACCTGCTGGCATTGTCGGCCTTTCACCTCGGCATGGCGCTGTTCTGCACCAATCAGCTGCTGCTGCACCAACGCCATCAGCGCATCTATGTGCCGCTGGCGCTGTTCTTCATCACTCAATCCGTTACCGAAATGCTCGGCATCCTTGATCTGGTGGTCACCGATGACGCCTATGATTATCTTGTCGCGCGCTTCAACAGCCTGCATGTGCCCGCCGTGTTTGCCCAGCCGCTGCTGCTCTGGCTCTACGTGCGCGGTCTCACCTCCGAGGATGACGGCCCCCCGGTCACACAAAGGTTCTGGCACGCGGTGCCCATCCTGCTGGCGATCAGCATGGTGGTGTTGTTCTGGACCATCCCGAAATCCCTGTTCGCCCAGAATGATTTGGAGTTCGCCGACCTCAGCCAGTATATTCAGGCGATCCTGATCTACTTCCAGCTGGTCGAAGTGCTGTTTTACTGCCAGGTCGCCATCTACCTGGTGCTGATCATGCGGATGCTGTCGCGATATCGCACGCGCCTGAAGGATCTGTTTGCCACCACCGAGGACCGCGAACTGACCTGGGTCTGGTGGATCACCACCACGGTCTCCGCCTATCTCCTGCTCAGTGTCGCCGAGATTCTGGCCGACCTCTTTGGTCTTGAGCTGTTCATCCTGTTCAGCGAAGCCTCCGACCTGACCAATGGCCTGTCCAGCCTCGCCATCACCTGGGTGATCGGCGTCTGGGGCGTGCGCCAGCAGCCGGGGCTGATGCCGAAACCGCGCGGCGACACGCAGCCGCCCGCCGAGCGGGAACTGGCCGCCGCAAAATACGAACGCTCCGCGCTCACCGACGATCACGCGGCCCGTATCGCGGCCAAGATCGAACGCGCCATGACCAAGGATATGCTCTACCGCGATCCCAACCTGTCGCTCTGGGATCTGGCCAAACATATCAGCGTCACCTCCAACTACGTCTCGCAGACGCTGAATATGACGCTTCAGTCGAATTTCTTTGATTACGTCAACAAATGGCGCATTCAGGATGCGGTGAAACAGCTGCATGACAGCGATGAGACCATTCTGGTGATCGCCCATGATGTCGGGTTCAATTCGCGTTCGTCCTTTTACAACGCCTTCAAGCGCGAGATGAACACCACCCCCTCTGCGCTGCGTGCCGCCCGCGGCAGCGCCGCCCCATCGACCTGACGCCGACGACGGGGCAGCAGCTGGCCGGTGGCCTGCCGCTGCCGCTCTCAGCCACCCGTCGCCCGCTGACCCCGCCAGCTGCGCCCGCGCGCGCCCAGCACCAGCATCGCCGGGGTCACCAGCAGCGTCAGCAGCGTTGCCGCCACCAGCCCGCCCGCGATGGTTGTCGACAGCTCGGTCCACCACTGGCTGGACGGCGCGCCAAACACCATGCTGCCCGCCAGCAGATCCAGCTTCATCCCCAGGACCATCGGCATCAGCCCCAGCACCGTTGTCAGCGCCGTCAGCACCACCGGCCGCAGCCGCAGCGCCCCTGCGCGCAGCGCCGCCTCATGAGGCGACTGCCCGGCCTGCCGCTGCGCATTATAGGTGTCGATCAGCACGATATTGGTGTTGACCACGATGCCCGCCAGCGCAATCACCCCGATGCCGCCCATCACCACACCAAACGGCCGCCCCGCCAGCAGCAGCCCAAGGAGCACCCCGGCGATGGAAAAGACAATCGCCGACATCACCACCGCCGCCTGATAGAAACTGTTGAACTGCGCGATCAGGATCACCGCCATCAGCACAACCGCCGTCACAAAGGCAAGGATCAGGAACCGCATCGCCGCATCCTGCTCCTCTGCCTCGCCCCGGAACTGCCAGCTTACGCCGTCTGGCAGATCGGCGCGGTCCAGCGCCTGACGCAGCCGCGCGATCTGCGCATCGGCCAGCAGCCCCGGCGCCACATTGGCCGAGAGCGTCAGCACCCGCGACTGGTCCCGCCGCTCGATCGCGCCGGAGCGCGGCACCGGTGCAAAGCGGGTGAAATTGGCAATCGGCACCAGCCCCGCGCTGGTCGGAACCTGAAGCTGCCGCAAACGGTCAAAGCTGCGATCCGCCGCCGGAAAACGCACCCGCACATCCACCGACTCCGCCACGTCATCGGGCCGGAATGTGGTCACGGTCACGCCATGGGTCAGCAATTGCACCGCCTGCCCCACAAGGTTGAGATCCGCGCCATAGCGCGCGGCCTCGGCGCGGTCGATCTCGATGCGCCATTCCACCCCCGGCAGGGCGCGGCTGTCGGCGACATCGGTGAACCCGCCAATCCCGCCCATGATCTCGCGGATCCGGGCCACCGCCGCCTCGGCCGCGGAGGGGTCGCGGGCGGTGACATGCAGATCCAGCGGCTTGGCCGCGCTTGGCCCGTCATCCTCGGTTTCCACCCGCACCTCGACCCCCGGCAGATCCGCTACCTCGGCACGGATCCCGGCGCCAATCTCCGCTGCGGGCGGGCGCTGGTCCCAGGGATCCAGCTCCAGCTGAATGGTGCCGATAAGGTCCAGATCATCACCCCCGCCAAGCGAGGCCACCGCATAGACGCTGGCAATCCCATCGCGGCGCAGCAGCTGATCCTCCACCACCCGCACCAGCGCATCGCGTTCATGGATCGAAAAATTGTCCCGTGCGCGCAGCTGAACCTGCATGAATTCAGGCTCTATCTTGGGGAAAAAGCTCAGCCCCGCGCCGAATGTCCCATATAGGCCAAAGGTCGCGATCAACAGCGCAAGACTCAGCAGAACGGTGGTGCCCGGAAACAGCAGTGCGCGCGTCAGCATCCGCGCATATAGCCCCGCCGTCCCACGGCCAAGGCGCGGATCACCATATTCCGCCGCATGCAACGCCAGTTTCGCCGCCGCCGTCTGCGGCGACCGCCGCGCGATCACGCCCCCCAGAACCGGGATGAACACCAGCGCCATCAGCAGCGATGCCGCCAGAGTCACGATGACGGTGATCGGCAGGAATTTCATGAACTCACCGGTGGTGCCGGTCCAGAACAGCAGCGGCACAAACACGCTCAGCGTGGTCGCGGTCGAGGAGATCAGCGGCCCCGCCATCCGCCCCGCCGCCGCGCGATAGGCCTGCGCCGGGGTCGCGCCCTCCTGCAAATGGCGATCCGCCAGTTCAGTGGTGACAATGGCGCCGTCCACCAGCATTCCGACCACCAGGATCAGCGAGAACAGCACAACGATGTTCATCGTGATCCCCATCGCCCAGAGCAGCGCCACACCAGCCAGGAACGCCCCCGGTATCGACAGGCCAACCAGCAGCGCCGCGCGCAGCCCCAGCGCATAGATCACCACCAGCATCACCAGCACGATGGCCGCCACCACATTGGCCTCCAGATCGCCCAGCATGGTCTCCACCTCGCGGCTCTCATCCAGCAGATAGTCGATCTTGACGCTCTGCGGCCACTCCTGCCGCGCCGCTGCAATCACCGCCTTTGCCGCAGCCACCGTCTCGATGATATTGGCGCCGCTGCGTTTGGTGATATCCAGCGTCAGCGCCGGCTGGCCGTTGATCCGGGCAAAGCTGCGCGGATCCTCGAACCGCCGCCGCACCACCGCGATATCGCCAAGGGTCACCACCGCACCGCCCTGCACCTTGACCGGCATCTGCATCAGATCCTGCGCCCCATCGACCAGCCCCGGCACCTTCAGCACAAACCGCCCGGCGGCACCGTCGATGGTCCCGGCGGCAATCATCGCATTGTTGCGGTTGATCTGTCCCACCAGCGCCTCGAAGGACAGCCCATAGGTGGCAAAGGCAACCGGGTCGATCAGCACCTCCAGCAGATCCGAACGACCGCCGCCGATATCGACCTCCAAAATGCCCGAAACCGCCTCCAGCCGTGCCTTCAGCTCGCGCGCCATCCGGTTCAGGCTGCGCTCCGGCACCGGCCCGGACAGCACCGTGGTCAGCACCGGAAACAGTGCCGTGTTGATCTCGATCACAACCGGTTCGGTGGCGGCCTCCGGCAGGTCCGGGCGGGCCTGATCCACCGCCACCCGCACCCGGTCCAGCGCCTCTGCCACATCAGCACCTGCCTCGAATTCCAGCGTCACGCTGGCATAGCCCTCATAGGCGTGACCCTTCATCTCCTTCAGATCCGCCAGCCCGCTCAGCGCGGTTTCCAGCGGCTTGACCAGCAGCCGCTCACTGTCACCCGGCGATATCCCCGACAGGCTGGTGCTGACATAGACAAAGGGGATCGGAATGTCGGGATTGCTCTCCTTGGGGATGCTGACATAGGCATAGGCCCCGGCGCAGAGCAGCGCCGCAAAGATCAGGATCACCGCGCGGCTGCGGGAAAAGATCACCGCCAATATGCCGTTCACGACGGATCCGCCGCGCCGTTGCCATCGCCACCGGGCCGCACCCGTTCGCCTGCGCTGACAAAACCCTGTCCGACGGTGATCAGCCGCAGCTGATCCGGCAGGCCGCTGACCCAGACACCGGCGCCGTCGCGCGCTGACTGGACGATCTCCACCGGGGTAAAGACCACACGGTCGGTGTCATCGACAGATTTGACGCCCAGCCCCCCCGCCATATCCAGCGAGAGCAGCGCCGGTGACAGGAAATGCGCCTGGACCTGATCCAGCGGCACCTCGATCCGGGCGCTGACCCCGGCCGGGATCGCAGCGCTGCGCTCCGCCGGATTGGCCAGCGTCAGCTCGGCGGTGAAGCTGCGGGTCTCTGCCGCCGCACTCTGCCCCAGAAAACTCAGCCGCCCCTCGGCGCTGCGCCCGTCCAGAAACCGGACCTGCGCGATGGCCCCCTCGGTCAGGGAGCCGCGCTGGTGCTGGGGCACCTGAAACACCACCCGCAGCGGATCCAGCGCCACCACCCGCGCCACCTCGGCCCCCTCCTGCACATAGGCACCGGGGGTGAGGTCCAAGGCTTCGAGATGCCCGGCAAAGGGCGCGGTCAGCTGCGTTTCCGCCAGAGACTGCCGAGCCGCGGCAAGATCCGCCTTGGCCACGGCCAGCGCCTCGCGCGCCTCGCTCAGCCGCTGATCGGTGGTCGATCCCCGCTGATGCAGCGCCGCCGCGCGCGTGTACTCGCGTTCGGCCCGCAATTGCGAGGCCTCCGCCCGCGCCAGCGCCGCCTGCCGGGGACCGGCCTGCAAGGTGGCGAGGATCTGCCCCTGCGCAACCCGTGCGCCCTTCGCCACCGCAACGGTGGCCACATGGCCCGACATCTCCGCCCGCAGGGTGGCGTCCCGGTCAGCCCTGCTATGCCCCTCGGCGTGCAGCAGCCGCGTCACCGGCGCCGCCTGTGACAGCTGCACAGCGACAGAAACAGGCTCTGTCACGGGGGAATTCCCACCATCGGGCGGCGGCAGCGGGGCGGCGGGCCAGAACAGCCCGACCAGCATCCAGACCACCAGCCCCAGATAGATCGCCGCCGCCAGCAGTGGCGGCCATGTCGCCCTGGCATCGCTGACAAACACCAGCTCAACCGGCGCCGCTGGAGCGGCCCCGGTCACGGCAGAGAGCGGCGGCACGGCGGCAGCGGGGCCGGTTGGCGGCGCGGTCTCCCGCCGCGCCTCCCCTGCCCTGCCCCGCGGTTTCGAGTGAAGCGGAAAAGCCATGGATCAGAAGCTGTAGATCAGGCCAAGCCCGACCGAATAGCTGTCCTTGGTATTGGTCAGCGGGCTGTCGTGAACCTTCTTGTCGATCAGCTGATAATTCACCGTCCCCAGCACCGACAACGTGTCGCTGATCGGGTAGACCATGGTCATATCCACAAACGGCTCGGTGGTGGAGCCAACATCATAAGCGGCCCGCTGCGCGTTCGCCTCGCTGGCGGACACACCGTAAAGGAAGTTGTTCAGCTTGCCGTCGCGCATCCGCGCCCCGGCGCCAATATCGACACCCAGCTGGCCCATCTGGAACTCGGTCCCGAATTTGGCCTCCGCGTGATAGCCGTCATGCTCATTGGAGACATCCACCATCGCGCTGCCCGCCACATAGAACCCGTCAAAACGATAGGTCATGTCAAATCCCGCCTCGATCGGTGTGCTGCGCTTCAGCCCGGCAAACAGCGGCTTGTTCTCCGGGTAATCCGGCTTTTCGCCCGCACCCACGCGCACCGAAACCTGCAGGTCCTCGCTGTTCAGAATATGATAGGCGACCCCGTCCCAGCCCAGATGCAGCCGGTCGCTGTCATAGGACACAAACGGCAGGGCGGCGGCTTCGGTGCTTTCGCCCTTGTAAAGGTCGGAGGAGGCAAACGCCCCCAGCCCGAGGGTAAACTGGCCGTTGGAAAACAGCCCCTCGGCGGCGGCGCCAGATGCGCCCGCCAGACTACACGCGGTCACAAGAGCGGCGCTGCGATAAAAATTCATGGTCTTATCCTTTTTCAGATCGTGTTTTAGGTCTTGGGTATGGGTTTCGGGACGCCCCGGCGCGCCCTCGTCAGGTGCGGGCGATGCTGGCCAGCTGCGGATCAGCGCAGCCGGTGGGTGATATCGGCATGGACCACGCAAGGCTCGGCTGAACCGATCTGCCGGACCATGCGCGGCGGAAAGCTGATCGTCGCCACCGCCTTCTGATCAATCAGCCCCTCCGAAATCACCCGTGTCTGCAACTCGGTCACGGTGGTGACCTTGCCGAACAGGGTGCGCTCGACCTCGGTCATCACCCCTTCCCAGCGGTTGGGGCTGGTGCGGGTCCAGTTGATATCAACCTCCCAGGCCGCATTGAGCTGGTTCAGATCCAGTGGTTTGGAAAAATGCAGGGGCTTGGAATAAAGCACCTCATCCTTTGCATCGGACTCGATCTCGCGCCGCAGCGTCGCCGAACAGCCGCTGACCGACCGGAACTGCATCAGCGCCAGCCAATGCCCGTCGCGCGGCTGGATATCATTGCTGCCGGTTCCGGCGCTGGTCGCAGGGGTGGCCCCGATGGCAAACCCCAGTGCGATGCAGAACACCACCGGCAGCAGCGGCACGGCGCGCCGATACCGCCGCAGCGCAGAGGTCAGATAACGGGACTGAAACGAAGGTCTGAGCATGGCGGGGTCTCTCTCTGGTCAGATATTCCGGTTGCGCAACAGCAGGGCTGTAGAGGGCAGGCCATCCGCCGCCTCGCCCTGACCCTAGCCAGAGCCGCGCAGCCCCGTCGTCCAACCGGGCCGGAAAGGACGCCAGACTGCCCGTCCCGGCAGGACAGGACGCCGGACAGCACGGTTTTGCCCCCGACCAGCGGGGGGGTCCGGCGCGATGCCGCAGAATCAGGCTTGACGTGAAACCATAAGGTATCATATTAAAAGGATACCAAACGGTATCATATAAGGAGCAGATACCGCCATGTCACAGCAGACGCCGGACCAGCAGAACCACCAGCAGCCGGAGCAACTGGCCTTTCGCGCCCTGGCGGATCCGACACGCCGCCAGATCCTCCGGCTGCTGGCGCAGGACAGCCTCACCATCGCCGAGGTTGCGGAGAATTTTCAGATGACCCGCGCCGCGGTGAAGAAACATCTCACCATTCTGGACGAGGGCAATCTGATCTCGGTCCAGACCGAGGGCCGCGCCCGGCTCAATCACCTCAACCCGGATGGGCTGCGGCAGGTGTTCGACTGGTTCGGCTTCTTTGATGCCTTCTGGGACGACCGCCTTGCGACGCTCAAATCCGAAATCGAAAAGGACATCCAATGACCGATACGATCCTGCGCAAATCCATCTATCTGCGGGCCACCCCGGCCCAGGTCTGGGCCTATCTGACAGAGCCAGAGAAACTGGCGATCTGGTTCCACAAACCCCAGACCCCGCTGGTCGAAGGCCCCTATGAGATGTTCGGCACCGAAAGCGGCAAGCGGCTGATGTGGGGCGAGGTGCTGCTGGCGGAGCCCTTCACCCGCCTTGACTACAGCTTCACCATCGCGCCGATGGGCGATGGCACCAGCACCGTCTCCTGGACGCTAGAGGAGGTGCCCGGCGGCACCAATCTGTCGCTGACCCACACCGGCCTGCCACAGGGGGTCGAGGCCTTTGACCTGTTGCTGGCGCTGGACAAGGGATGGGACGAACATCTGGGCCGGATGCGGGCCTCCGCCCACGACAGCTGAGCATCGCAGCGGGCCGGACCTGCCGTTCGCACAGGCCAAAGGCTCAGTCGATAACGGTCACGCCGGGCAGGCTGCGGATCAGATCGATATCCGCGAAATAGCGCTCTGTCATCTCATCGACGAACCCCTGCGACCAGCCCGGCAGGTCAATTTCCTCTTCCACCGCATCTTCTGCGTGGAAATAGGACAGGAACAGCTCGCGCACCTGATTGCGCTGCTGTTCCGACAGCTTCGGACGCTCGGCCAGATAGGCCTCCAGCCGCCGGGTGCCTTCCTCCGTCATCGCCTGACGCAGAATATCCGTCTCACCGGTGAACCGGTAGCCCGCGCCCAACCCGGTGACATGTCCCAGCACCTGCGGCCAGACCACCGGCGTTTCCTCATTGCACCAGACGGTGATCGCGCAATCGGGATTTGCGGTCAGGATATCGCCGACCACCTCGGACCAGCGCAGCTCCATCAGGTCGGTATCCCCGGCAAACCCGTACCAATCCTTCTGCGACTGCGCGGCAAACCCGGCCGGCACCAGCGTCGCCGGATTGCGCAGACCCAGGAAAAACTCGCAGCGATGATCGGCAAACACCGCCCGCAGCGCGGCGGTATTGGCACCGGCATTGCGGTAAAGCCGCCCATCATTCAGCATCCAGGCTGGCACGCCCAGAATCGCCGACATCGACAGCACCACCCGCGCCGGATCCGCGTCGCGCAGTACCCCCTCGAGAAAGTCTTCGCACGCCTCGTCGCTGACCCCCTCCTTTGCGGCGCGGCCCTTCAGATCGGTCAGGTCTTTCAGATAGGTTCCCGGTCGGCGCACCAGCACGCCATCCTGCAACAGCCGCGCCGAATCCCGGCGCAGCGACCAGATCAGCTGATCCTCATCGGTAAACGGCGCCCCGATATGCAGCGCAACCGTCAGATCTCCTGCCCCGCCTCCAGATGTGGAGCCGGTCACGCCAGTGATGGTCTGCGGTTCTGTCATCGTCAAACTCCGCCTTGGGGTCGCCGGATCACAACCCGCGGCCCATAACAGGCCGCCCCAGCCCCGATGTCACAATAAGGTTGCCCTTAAGACCATAATTAACGGGGTGTTTGTCTTTGTTTTGTCCCAATTTTGTCCTTAATGCAGCCGCCGCACGCAGGCCGGGCCGATCAGGTGTCAGCCCGTGTGTAGCCAGCCCGCGGAAGAAGAGTCAATGCAACCGCAGGGATTGGTCTGTAATGCCTTTGTTAGAGCCTGAATTTATGGATCCCAAGCGCGCAGCTGGCCCGGAACAGGTCTAGCCGACAAGCTGCTTCGGCGCGGCGTCACGCTTCGCGAGGGGGCGAGGAAAACTCACCTCAAAGACCGCACCACGAGGCTGGGCCGCCGAAACCTGCACGGTTCCGCCCCAGCTCTCCACGGTTTTCTTGATAAACGCCAGCCCCAGCCCGCTGCCTTCGGTCGAGGAGGACAGCCGGTGGAACGGGGCAAAGATCCGCTCGCGGTGTTCCTCCGGGATGCCCGGACCATCGTCGCGCACCGAGATCGTCACCGCATCGGGACCGGTTTTCGCGCTCAGCACCAGATGGCCGCGTTCCC
This sequence comes from Phaeobacter sp. JH204B, assembly GCF_048055755.1. Classification (NCBI taxonomy): domain Bacteria; kingdom Pseudomonadati; phylum Pseudomonadota; class Alphaproteobacteria; order Rhodobacterales; family Roseobacteraceae; genus Phaeobacter; species Phaeobacter sp. JH204B. The sequence goes on along the minus strand of NZ_JAYMXF010000003.1, from coordinate 68,426 downwards.
GGTCGTGATGCTGAAAGGCGTTGGCGATCAGGTTGCGCATCACCATGTCAAAGGCGATCGGATTGACCTGTAGTTCCGGCATCCCCGCTTCAATGATCACCTCGAAACCGGCGCGCGGTCCGGCCAGTTCCAGCACCTCATGCAGGCGCTGCGATGGCTCGATCACCTCCGCCTGATGGCTCTCGCTATGGGTGGTGGAATAGACCAGCAGATCCTGCACCAGCTGCATCATCCGCTGCGACAGGCGTTCCATTTCAACCCAGTTAGAGCGGACGCCGTCGGGCAGATCTATCCCGGCTTCCTGCATGTCCTCGGCCACGAAATCAATCAGGTTGAGCAGGCTGAACAAAGGCGCCTTCAGATCATGTGCCGCAATGGCGGAGAAGGTGCGCAGATCCTCGTTGACCACCTCCAGCGACCGGGCTTGCGCGGCAATCAGATCCTGCTGTTCCTGCAAGCGGGTCACATCCACCCGCAGGGAGGCAAAATGCCGGGAGCCCAGCTTGACATCACGGGCCTGAAACACCCGGCCATCCGTCGCGCGCACTGTCCGTGGCTCGGATCTTCCGCGCTGCAGATCCTCAACAACCTGATCAACAAGGGATACAATCTGCGCATCGGTGTAGGGGTTTTCGATGGTGCCATCCATATAGGATTTCACGATCATCTGTTGCATCGTCGCGCCCTTTTTCAGGGCCGCCACCATGCCGGGAAAGATCAGTTCAAACCCATGGTTCCAATGCACCGCCCGCATGTTGTGATCGTAGATCACGATGGCCGCAGCCACCTCATCCAGTGCCTTAACCAGCAGTTGGTCGCCAGCGCGATCCCTCAGCAACTGATTGGATTTGTTGCGATAATAATGGAACCAATAGCCCAGCGTCAGGATGACCGCCACCAGAACGGCACCGATCAGCAGGCCCCAGCGCACCAGAATATTGTCCCAGATCGTGCGTGACTGGCCAAACCATTTCTTGTCCAGATCGCGCAGCAAGTTGGCGTCAACACTTGCGGCGATGGCGGCGTCCAGCTCATCGCGCAGCGCCTCCTGCCCCGGCGCCACCAGGAACCCATAGGGGCTGCTGACCAGCGGCGGTGACAGCACCCGGACATGGTCGTCAACCTCAGCCATACGCAGCCGCCGCAGGAAACTGTTGTGGCCTGACACCACCACATCAATCTCACCGGTCAGAAACGGCAGGATCTGGGTGTCCATCGAGGCAAATTCGACCATCTCGGTGAAGGGGATCTGGCGGGCACCGTCAACGGCGAAACTGCCGCTGACCACGCCGATATCCATTCCAGCGAGATCATCCAGCTCGTAGAGCTGATCGCTCTTGCGGACAAAGGCCCGCATCTCAAACGATCCAAGCGTGCGCGTGGCCAGCCCGGCGCTCAACCGCTCCGGCGTCAGCGCCAGAAGCGATGTCACATCCGCCCGGCCCAGACGCAGCTCATCCAGCATACCGGCCGGGTTTGTGTTGGGCTGAAACACGACCTCCCGCCCCGCCGCGCTGGCGATATGGCGCATCAGGTCGATCGACACGCCCTTTGGATATCCGTCAATATCGGTAAAGGAATAGGGCGGGTATTCCTCATAGGTCATCCGGATCGGTTCGGCCTGCCCCATGCTGGCCAAAGTCGGAACACCGACGAGAGCGAAGAACAGCAATACCGCCAGGCGCCGCATCGTGAATGTAAATAGTACCTGCAAGTGCCGTCCCGCTGTGCATACCCCTCAAGCCACCCATCTGGCCAAAAATGTCTGAACCTATCGTTAAAACGGGACGGTACCTACAGTTTTACCCATTAATCCCCGTAAAAAGCACCTCAGCCGCCAAGGTCGACAGCTGGGGCGAACAGAACAGACGGGTGAGCGGCCATTCCGGGCAGCCCTCAGTCCAGGGTATCCTCGATCAATGCCAGCAAAGCCTCCACCTGCGCGGGGTCAAGGCTGCGGCCCTTGAGGTCGATTCGCACCGCCGTCGGCGCCACCTCAGCCGACAGGTCCCCTCCCGATTGCAGCCGCCGCGCGGCCAGCCGGGTGACCTGCCGGGGGCGCCCGCCACGCGGCTTGGCCTCCGCCACCGGGTCCATATCCGACAGCGCGGTTTCCAGAAGCCGCCATTCCGCCCGCTCATCCGCCGGATCCGCCCCGGCCAGCGCGGCACGCAGGGCGCCCTGCCCGCCCGACCGCAGCGCCGCCGCCAGTTTCAGCCCGGCCTTCTCCGACAGCGCATTGGGATAGCGCAGCAGATCGCCCAGCCCCTCATGCACGGCAGCAAAGCTGCGCACCTTGGAGCGTTTCGCCTTTGACGCCGCCGCAAACAGCGCCTCAACCGCCGCCTCGACCGAGGCAAACACCCCCTGCCCCGCCACCAGCACCGCAATGCGCCCGCGTTCATAGGGCGTCAGATTGGCGCGCAGCTCGTTTTCCTCGATCATCGCCACATAGGCGCCCGCACTGTCCGCGCCCCGCCGCAGAAACGCGGGGATCTCGGCAAACCCGTCTTCGCTCCGGTTCAGCCGCGCATAGGCTTCCAGACGGCGAAAGCCCGACACCAGACCAAAGCCATCGTCCAGCGCGATCACCTCAACCGGGCTGCGCAGACCATGGGCGCGGATAGAACTGATCAGCTCGTCCAGCTCCTCCTCGTCGATCTGCATCCGGTCGCGGCGCAGATAGTCGCGGTCAATCTCGGTCAGCGGAATGCGCAGCACGGTTTCCCCGGCAGTCTCAGCCGCGCGCCAGCGTTCGGCGTCTGCCTTGTCGCGGGCCATCTCGACCCGGTCCGCCACCGCCGCCATCCCGCGCAGCTGTGCCGCCTCGGCCGAGACCTTGGCAATCGGCGGCGCGCTGGCCGGGACGCCACCGGGCGCCGGGTCAAAGGGGTTGATGCCGGGTTTCGCGGCGAAACCCTCCTCGATGGCTTCGATTTCGGACGCGTCGGGGGCGCTCAGCCGTCTGCGTTTTGCCATGTTACTCCGCCTCTTCCATCTGGGTGTCACGCCACCAGCTGCCGATGAGCAGCTCCTTGAACTCCGCATAGGTCCGATCAAAGGTTTCGCGACCGCGTACATAGGTATCGCGGTTGAAGTCGCGATAGTCTGCTTCGTAGATCCCATTCACCTGTTCTCCCGCCTGCCCAACAAGGGCGGTGACATCCTGACGGTAGGCGTTCATGAAATCTCCGAAATAGGCCTGGATCACATTCGCCATGTCCGTCTGCTGACTGGCGTCAAAGCGCGTGATCAGCGCCCTCACTACATCCCATTCAAATTTAATTTCCGGCAAACCCGCCGCGCGCTGTGCCATATTCTCGCCCTCCTCGATGGAGGCGAAGGTGGAATAAAGCATGTCGAAAAACCGACCCGTCGAGTCAAACTCCAGAAACGATGCCCCCAGCGGCACCAGCAGGATATCCGCCGCCGCCAGCGCGTTGATGGTCAGATAGCCAAGCGCCGGGGGGGTGTCGAGGAAGACGATATCGTAATCGTCCAGAATGCCCTCCTGCTCGAGGAAGTTGCTCAGCGCATCCCACAGCGGCCAGCTGCGCAGCCCCATGCGCCAGACCGGAATCTGGAATTCCGCCCAATACAGGTTCAGCTGCGCGCCGATCAGATCAATATTCGACCAATGGGTTTTCTGGATGACGTTTCGCGACGAAACCCGCAGCGCCTCGTTCAATGTCTCATCCAGCGGCAGTTCCGGCTCTCCGGCGGCGGCGCGCACGGCGTTTTCCGCAACCACGGATTTGGCGTAATCCTTGGCGATCAGCGGAAAGACGGTGGACCATTCGTCCTCAACCTTGCCGCCAAGGATTGAGGTCATCGACCCCTGGCTGTCCAGATCAATGACCAGCACCTTGTAGCCATCCAGCGCGGCCGACATTGCCAGATGCGCCGCCGTCGAGGTCTTGCCAACGCCGCCTTTGAAATTGGCTACCGCCGTCACCTTGGCCGGCACGCCCTTGGGCCGGTAGGGCAGATATTCCTTGGTCGAGATCCCTTCGGAGGCAAAATGCCGCCGCAGCGCCAGCACCTCCTCCAGAGTGAACCATTTGGAGCCGCCTTCTCCCTCGCCCTGCGGCAGGTCGGGGTGGTTCTTCAACACCCGGCGCAGATGCTGTGGCGCGACCGGGATCAGATAGCGGGTGATCTCCCAGGTGGAGAATTTGCGCAGCCGTTTTTCGCCGTCGGGCGCATAGCCGCGCCGGGCCAGATCCTCGCGCCCTTTGGTGCACATGGCGGCGGCCTTGGCGAACCGTGTTGTCTGGATCGGATCCGGCAGTTTGGCGGCGGCCTGTTTGGGATCCAGATTGAAATACGGGGGCAGGGGAGGCGATGTCATGTTGCGGCTCGATCTCGGTGCATGTGGATGCGTGTTATCGCGCGTGTTTTCTATTTGCGCTTATATGCCAGAGAATAGGGAACATCTTGCAGGCTGCCTAGGTCATATGGACCCGCAAGGGCAATTTTTGCAGGTGCTTCAATCCACCTCGGCCCGGTTTCGCCGCGAAACGTTCGGCTTTTCCTTGGAAAACTCAAAAATAGATGACAGCTAAACGTTTATATTTTTTAGAATCTTTAGAGTCTTTGGTTCCGGTTTAACATTCAATTACAGTCAGTTACCCCAGTTTGGGGACCCGCATCCGGTACAAGAGGCACCTGAACACGGGATGAAAGGGACCCGTATGCGGGATAACAGGCGCCTGAAAGCGGGGCAAAAGGCGCCGATTCTCAGGATGGCGCTGCACACCGGCAGTCCGGTGTCAGAGGTGTTGCCAGCCCGATGCTAGACCGAATGACAGCCATAAAACAGAGCCTGTTGCGCCATTTTTGACACTGATTGGCGGAAATTCCTGTTGCGCCCCCAGCGCGCGCTCTGGGCCTCTGCGGCGCAACGGTGGGTCGGATCATGCGATCATGGGGCATCGCCGCGATTCGCAACAGGGCGTCATTTGCCACGATTGATCCCGTGAACGGGTCCCTTTCGGCGTGGCGGTGGCCGCTGCCCGGAACCGGTGTCAAAGACAAATGTCGGCCGACGTAGTAACAAAGGAACCCATATGCGGTTGTCGCATAGGTTCCTTTTGTGGCAGGGTATGGCGCAATTGAGGCCCATGATGACAGGCAGTGATTCCATGGCAGAGCCCGGCTTTGACACAGAGCGGCTGACCGGCGCGTTGACCCGCGAAACGGTCAAGAAGAATGTCGCCGCGATCCATATCAGCGGCAAGCTGACGCTGTTGCAGCGCAAGCTGTCGAATGTGCTGCTGCTCAATGCCTATGACACGCTGACCTCGGCGCGCAGCCATACCATCGACGCGCGCACCTTGGCGATGATGGTGGGGTATAATTCCAACGATATCGACAGTCTGCGCGCCAGCCTGCGGGCGCTGGCCGAAACCGTTGCCGAATGGGACATGCTGGACGAACAGGGCCATCAGGAATGGGGCGTCTCGTCGCTGCTCAGCTTTGCCAAGCTGAAGAATGGGATCTGCGAATATGCCTATTCGCCGGAGCTGGCCAAGAAACTGCACGACCCCAAGATCTTTGCCCTGATCAACGTCAAGATTCAGCGCAATTTCAGCTCCGGTCACGGGCTGGCGCTTTATGAAAACTGCTATCGTTTTGTGCGCACCGGATCGACCGGCTGGTGGGGGCTCGATATCTTTCGCAAGCTGATGGGGGTGGATGGCTCCGCCTATTACGAGAGTTTCAAACATCTCAACGCCAAGATCATCAAACCGGCGGTGGCCGAGGTCAATAAATCCTCCGACATCATCATCGAGCCGCAGACCCGCAAGAAAGGCCGCGCGGTCAGCGAAATCCGTTTCCTGATCCGTGAAAATCCGCAGATGGCGATGTTCCAGATCGACGACAGCGACGGGCTGCGCCAGCAACCGGTCTATAAGGCGCTGCGCGGGCAGGGCGTGTCGGACCGTCTGGCGCGGCAGTGGATCACCGAACACGGGCCGGATTACGTTCAGCAGAAACTGGATTACGTGGCCGGGCAGGGGGCGGTGAAATCGCGGCTTGGCTATCTGCGGGCGGCGATTGACGGCGATTACAGCGCGACAGCAGAGGCCGGAACCCCGCCGCCGATCACAGCCGAGGAGGAGGCCCGCATCCGCGAGGCCCGTCTGGCACGCGAGGCGGAGGCCGCCGCAGAGGCCGCCGCCTTTGACGCCCGCGCCGCAGCCCGCCGGGACCGGGCGCGGCATCTGGAAACTGTCGAGGCGCTGGTTTCGCGGCGAAACCCGACCCAGCGTGACGCAGACAAACGGCTGTTCCTGTCGCGGCTGGAGAGCGATCTGGACCGCGAGCATTTCCGTCAGCACGGCTGGCGCTCGGCGCTCAATGCTGCGGCCATCATCGCCTTCTGGCGTGAGCTGGAGCCGGAGGCCTTCGACAGCTAGCGCGGTCCCGGCAGGGGGCGCAAGGGAACCAATAGCGGTCTGCCGCGTTGGTCCGGCATGGTCTATTTTCTATTCAACCCCTTTGCGCTGAGCCTGCTGCGGGCGCTGCTGGCGGTCCTGCTGTCGGGTATTGCCGCCCTGATCCTGCTGTCGATGCTGACCCAGCCGGCCCGCGCGGGCGGAGCGCAGGCGCTGGATCCTGCACCGGTCGGATCTGTCGCGCCGTTTGCTCGACCCGCCGCACCGGGGTCGTGACCGCCCGCTGTCACTCTTCACCTGCCATGCCGCAGGCACCATCGTCAGGAACCCTCGCCATGTCCGCAGACCGCACCACCGATCATTCCGCCCGTGATTTCGCCTGGGCCGTGCCGATCATGCGGGCGGGCTACGCCGGGCGCGGGCTGGTCTACCTGCTGGTTGCGGGTCTGTCGCTCTGGTCGATCCTGAATGGCGGAGAGGCGGAGGGCACCGCCGAGACGATGCAGCGGTTTCGCAGCGGCTGGGGCATCGCGGTGCTGCTGGTGATCGCGCTGGCGATGCTGGCCTATGCCATCTGGAGGGCCGTGGACGGGATCTGGGATCTTGAAGATTATGGCAGCGACCTCAAAGGAGTGGTGGCAAGGGCCGGGATGATCATCACCGGTCTGGTGCATCTGGGGCTGGCCGCGCTTGCCATCATTGTTGCGGTTGGGGTCAGCCGGGGCGGTGGCGACACTGGCGTCGTACAGCAGCTGTTTGCCTCTTCGATGGGTCAGCTGGCGGCGGGGATCATCGGGGTGATCACCATCGCCGTCGGCTTCTACTATCTGCACAAGGCCTGGACGCAGGGCTACCTTGACCATCTACAGGGCAACCCGGTCACCCGCCATCTGAACATGGCGCTGCGCATCGGGCTGGCCGGGCAGGGGGTTGCAGTGGGCATCATCGGCCTGCTGATCGTACAGGCCGCCACCTATTCCTCCCGCAGCGAGGCGGGTGGTCTGGGGTCGGCCTTTGACTGGCTGCAATCCAAGGCTTATGGCCAGGCGCTGGTGATTGCTCTCTGCCTTGGTCTTCTGGGGTTTGGCCTGTTCTGCTTTGTCAACGCGCGCTACCGGATCGTGCCACGGGCCGATGCCTCCGGCACGCCGTCGCTGCGGCAATTGCTGAACGGCTAAGGCCGTTCCCTGACCAAGCGATCGGGCGACCGCGCCACACCGGCGCGTGCCTCTCCGCGCAGGGGCGGAGCCGGGAGGTCAGGCCAGCACGCGGATATAGCCCGCCAGCCCGGTTTTCTGATGTTCGATCACATGGCAGTGGAACGCCCAGTCGCCGGGATTGTCGGCCACCAGTGCCACCTCGATGATTTCATCCTTCAGCAGCAGCGCGGTATCGGTCCAGTTGGACGGCAGGCTGCGCCGGTTCGACCACAGCGGGCGGAACACCAGACCGTGCAGGTGGATCGGATGGGCGTTGGGGCTTTCATTGCGCAGCCGCAGGATCACGCTTTCGCCGCGGTTGAGCACCAGCAGCGGGGCGGCGCCGGGGGTGTCGGGAGCGGCAGCGTCACCGGGCCAGGGTTTGCGGTTGATCGACCAGAAGCTATAGCCCAGCGAGCCGCAATAACCGTTCTCCTGCGCGCCGCCTTCGGGCGTCCAGCCAAAAACCAGATCCTCGGTGCGCGCTTTGGTCAGATCCGGCTCAGGCACGTCATTGGCGGGCAGCGGCGACAGCTCGGCCAGATCGCGGCCAAGGCTGGGACCGGTGGCGCGGATCCGGGCCAGACGGCGGGGTCCGCCGGGAAAGTCGGTCATCACATCGACATAGGCGCCTTCGATGCGGGGCATCTGCACCGCGATATCCAGACGTTGGCCGGGTGACAGCAGGGCAGGGGCCGTATCGGTGGGCCAGTCGATGGCCTCGCGCAGCGGGTGACCATCGGCGGCAATCACCTGACCGGAGGCACCCAGCACAAAGGGTTTGTAGATCCGCGTGGTATCGGTGGCCGCAAGCCGCAGCCGCGCCAGCCCGCCGGTGGGGGCCTCATAGGTCGGGTCGCTGTCCCAATTGGCGGTTATGATGGTGCCAAAGGTGCCCGCCCGCGCCGCCCCGCGCGCAGTCCACAGCTTCAGCCATTCGCCATTGGGGCGCAGTCGGAAATCGCGCAGGTTCAGGGCAATATCGGCGTCAAATCCGGGGTCTTCGGCCTCGTCCACCACCAGCACGCCGGTCAGCCCCATGGCCATCTGGTTCATCGTCATGCAATGCGGGTGATACCAATAGGTGCCGGCATCCATCGGGGTGAAGTGGTAGTCGAAACTCTCCCCCTCGCCGATGGGAAATTGCGTCAGATAGGGCACCCCGTCCATGGCATTGTCCAGCCGGATGCCGTGCCAGTGCATCGCTGTGTAATCGGGCAGGGTATTGGTGACCCGCGCGGCAAAGGGCTGACCCTGTTTGAGGCGGATGACCGGCGGCGGCCCGTCAGGTCGGGTCGAGATCAGATCATCAGTGGGCTGATCGGCGATGGTATAGCGGGCGCGCTGGATGTGGATCGGCAGAGGCACCGCCGTGGGTTGGGCGCTGGCCCGCGCCCTGGCGGGGGTGGTGAGCTGTGCGCCCGCCAGCCCCAGTGGCGCCAGCATCCCGGCGGCCCCTGTCAATTGCAGCGCGCGGCGGCGGCTCAGGCGGGGCGAAGGTCTGTCTGCGGTCATGGTTCTACCGGTTGCGGGAGAGGCTGCGGGCAGGCTAGCGGGTTTGGCTGGCGGGTGTAAGATCCGGCGACAGGGCTGCGGCGGAATTACCCGCCCTCTATGTGCCGGTCAGCGAGCCGCGGGCCTGCCGCAGGACGGTGCCGATCTTGCGGAACAGATCGGCGCGCACGCTGGTTGGCCGCCAGCCGAGGGTCACCCGGCGCGGGCAGGCATCGGCAAGCGGCGTCATCACCACATCCTGTCCCGCCGCAACCCCGGCATCGACCGCGAGATCGGGCAGCAAGGTGATCCCCAGCCCCTCGCTCACCATGGAGATCAGGGTGGAGAGCGAGGTGGCGGCAAAACTGTCGTCGCGCTGGATATCGCGATCGGGAAAGGCGCTGAGCGCGTGATGATGCAGACAATGGCCCTGTTCGAGCAACAGCAGCTGTCGCCCGTCCAGATCGGCCCCGCGAAGGGCGGTGTCGGCCCCGGCGCTGAGGTCAGAGGCGGGCGGCGGGGCGGCAAGGTGATAGCCGTCGTCGAACAGATGCAGGGTTTCCAGCCCGGAGGCGGCATAGGGTTCGGCATAGATCACCAGATCCAGCCGCCCGCTGTGGACGCCTTCCAGCAGCTGGCCGGTCAGTTCCTCGCGCAGGTAGAGTTGCAGATCGGGAAAGCTGGATTTCAGCGCAGGCATGGCGCGGGGGATCAGGAAGGGGCCGATGGTGGGGATTGCGCCCATTCGCAGGGTGCCGCCTTCGGGTCTGGCCTGCGCGGCGGCGAGCTCCTCGATCTCGCGGCTGTCCTGCAACAGCTTGCGGGCGCGTTCGGCAATCTGGGCGCCGACAGGGGTGAGGATGACCGAGCGTTTGGTGCGCTCTGCCAGGGTGACGCCGAGCCGCTCTTCCAGCTCCCGCAGGCCGACGCTGAGCGTCGGCTGGCTGACAAAGCATCTGGCGGCGGCGCGGGAAAAGTTCAGCTCATCCGCAACCGCCACAAGGAAGCGCAGCTGTCGCAGGGTGAGGCTGGTGTTATAGGGGGCGTCTATCATCTTGCGTTTTTTAATCCGGTTTTACGAAGGCAGGCAAGCTGTGCCGATCAGGTTCTCGCCCCGACTCAGGTGGCATGTGCTAGGGTGGGCGACAGCAGGGGATGGGGAATTTATGATAGCTATTTCCTATATAAGAAATCCTGATTTATCATTTCTTATAATCACGATCCACTGCTAGCCTTTGCCCGGAGAGGCCCGGTCCCGGCGTATTGTCAGGGAGGAATGCCGGTGCGTCATGACCCAAGACCCAGGAGAGACAACATGCAGCAAGGTGACGGAAACACAGGCGGAAAATGCCCGGTTCTGCACGGAAGCAACACCAACACCAGCGCCGGTGTGGCAGATTGGTGGCCCAATGCGCTGAACCTCGACATCCTGCACCAGCACGACCGCAAGACCGACCCGATGCCCGAGGGGTTTGACTACCGCGAGGCGGTGAAATCCCTGGATGTTGAGGCGCTGAAGGCGGATCTGACGGCGCTGATGACCGACAGCCAGAGCTGGTGGCCCGCCGATTGGGGCACCTATGCGGGTCTGATGGTGCGGATGGCCTGGCATTCGGCCGGCACCTACCGCGCGGCGGATGGCCGGGGTGGGGCAACCACCGGCAACCAGCGCTTTGCACCGCTGAACTCCTGGCCGGACAACGTCAATCTGGACAAGGCGCGCCGTCTGCTGTGGCCGATCAAACAGAAATACGGCAACAGCCTGTCCTGGGCCGATCTGATCGCATTGGCGGGCAATATTGCTTATGAGTCCGTTGGCTTGCCGACCTATGGTTTCTCCTTTGGCCGCGAGGATATCTGGTCGCCGGAGAAAGACGTCTACTGGGGCGCGGAAAAGGAATGGCTGGCCGCAGGGCGCTATGAGGATGGCGCGGATCGTGACTCGCTTGCCAATCCGCTGGCGGCCGTACAGATGGGCCTGATCTATGTGAACCCCGAAGGTGTCGGCGGCGAACCGGATCCGCTGCGCACGGCGCAGGATGTGCGGATCACCTTTGAACGCATGGCGATGAACGACGAGGAAACCGTGGCGCTGACCGCAGGGGGCCACACCATCGGCAAGGCGCATGGTAATGGCCGCGCCGATGCCATTGGCAATGATCCCGAAGGCGGCAGCCTGATCGAACAGGGTCTGGGCTGGAGCAACAGCAACGGCACCGGCCATGGGCGCGACACCATGTCCAGCGGCATCGAAGGCGCCTGGACCACCAATCCGACCAAATGGGACAACGGCTATTTCTACCTGCTGTTCACCTACGACTGGGAGCTGAAGAAAAGCCCGGCAGGCGCCTGGCAGTGGGAGCCGGTCAACATCAAGGAAGAGGACAAGCCGGTGGATGTGGAGGATCCCTCGATCCGTCACAACCCGATCATGACCGATGCGGATATGGCGATGATCAAGGACCCGGAATACCGCAAGATCTCCGAACGGTTCTACAAGGATCCGGCCTATTTCGCGGATGTCTTTGCCCGCGCCTGGTTCAAGCTGCTGCACCGCGATATGGGGCCGCGCAACCGGTATATCGGCCCGGAGGCCCCGCAGGAGGATCTGATCTGGCAGGACAATGTGCCCGCTGGCAGCATCGGCTATGATGTGGCCGCGACCAGGCAGCTGCTGCGCGATTGCGGCCTGTCGCAGGCCGATATGATCGCCACCGCCTGGGACAGCGCGCGGACCTTCCGTGGATCTGACCTGCGCGGTGGGGCCAATGGCGCCCGGATCCGTCTGGCGCCGCAGAAGGACTGGGTCGGCAACGAGCCGGAGCGTCTGGGTCGCGTGCTGGAAACCTATGAAGGGATTGCCGAAAAGAGCGGCGCGAGCCTGGCCGATGTGATCGTGCTGGGGGGAGCTGTGGCGATTGAGGCTGCGGCAGAGGCTGCCGGTTTCGCCACCGAGGTGCCCTTTGCCCCCGGTCGTGGCGATGCCAGCGCCGAGCAGACCGATGTTGCCTCTTTTGCGGTGCTGGAGCCGGTTCACGATGCTTTCCGCAACTGGCTGAAGGGCGATTTCGCCGCCTCGGCGGTGGAGATGATGCTGGATCGGGCCCATCTGATGGGGCTGACCGCCAAGGAAATGACGGTTCTGATCGGCGGCCTGCGGGTGCTGGGTGTCAACCATGGCGGCCGCAAGCATGGGGTCTTTACCGACCGCGAAGGCGTGCTGAGCACCGATTTCTTCGTCAACCTGCTGGACATGGGCAATGTCTGGCGCGCGGCGGGCGATGAGGTCTATGAGGTCGCGGATCGCCAGAGCGGCGATGTGAAATGGACCGCCACCAATGTGGATCTGGTGTTCGGCTCCAATTCCATCCTGCGCGCCTATGCCGAGGTCTATGCCCAGGATGACAACCGCGAGAAATTCGTCAGGGATTTCGTCGCAGCCTGGACCAAGGTGATGAACGCCGACCGGTTCGATCTGCACTGACCCCATCCGATTTCACGGATGATGAGCTAAACGACCCCGTCCGGCAGCTGATGCCGGGCGGGTTTTTCATGGCTCAGGTCGAGGTGAAGCCGGCAGCGCCGCCGTCAGTTGCCAGCAGCGGTGCTAGCACCGGGGCAGGGGCCTCGATCAGATCGCCGAGACGGTATTTCATCAGTACCTCGGCAAAGGCCTGGGCTGCCTCGCAGAGCACCCCTTTGAGGCGGCAGTTGCCGACCAGCAGGCAGTTGCTGCAATCGACGATCTCCATCGGTTCGCCCATCGCCTGCACCACATCGCCGAGGCGAATCGCTGCCGGATCCATGTTCATCTGCACCCCGCCCGACCGGCCCCGGATGCTGCGGATATAGCCGTGGCGGACCAGCTCGCTGATGATCTTCATCACGGAACTGACCGGCAGCTGGTGCATGCGGCTCAATGTCTCAATCTCGAACATCTGCTCGGGCCGGCTGCCCAGCAAAATAAGGAGCCTCAGCGCGTAGTCGGTTTTCAGATTCAGCTTCATTGCGGGCTCCGGGTGGCGGCATCTGCGGTGTTTAATATTCATTTCGGTTGAATGTTTGTATAGCGGAAATATACATTCAGATGAAATGAATGTTTTACCACGGCCACCCGGATATCCCGGTTCCGGCCAAAGCAGAGAAGGACCAGACCCATGGCACAGCCCCTGTCAGAGCAGACCAAGGCGATTGTGACCGCAACCGTTCCCGCGCTGGAGGCCCATGGTGGCGCCATCGTTGCGCAGATGTATGAGCGCCTGTTGGCGGATGCGGAAATCCGCGCCCTGTTCAACCAGTCACATCAGCAGAACGGGTCCAGCCAGCACGCGGCGCTGGCCAATGCGATCCTGGGCTACGCCCGCAATATCGACAATCTGGGCGCGCTGAGCGGCGTGGTGGAGCGGATCGTCAACAAACATGTCAGCCTGCAGATCAAGCCCGCGCATTACGCCCATGTGGCGACCGCGCTGCTGGGGGCGATCGAGGCGGTGCTGGGCGATGCGGCAACGCCGGAGGTGCTGGACGCCTGGGGGGCCGCCTATTGGTTCCTTGCCGATCTGCTGATCGCGGCGGAAAGCAGGATGTATAAGGAGATTGCCGCAGCGGAGGGCGGCTGGGAGGGCTGGCGCGATTTTGCCATCACCGGGATCCTGCGCGAGAGCGCTTCGGTCAAATCCTTTGTCCTGCGGCCGGTGGATGGCGGTGCGGTGCTGCGGCACAAGCCGGGGCAATATCTGTCCTTTGATTTCGATAGCCCCGAGACCGGCAAGGCGCGGCGGAACTATTCGATCTCCTGCGCGCCGAACGGGGAATACTACCGGATTTCGGTCAAGCAGGAGCCGGGTGGCGTGATCAGCGGCTGGCTGCATGAGGTCGCGGCGGAGGGCACCATCCTGCGCGTGGCGGCCCCGGCGGGGGATTTCTATCTGAAGGATCAAGCGGAGGCGGAGGTGGTGCTGCTGTCGGCCGGTGTCGGGCTGACGCCGATGGTTGCCATGCTGGAGAGCCTGGCCGCGAATGATCGCAGCGCCACCTATCTGCACGCGGCGGTCGATGGCGACAATCTGGCGATGGAGGGGCTGAGCAAATCACTGGCGAAACGCAGTGTGATCTTCCTCGAAACGCCGAGCGAGGCTGACCGCGCCGCCGCGCGTTATGATGTGGAAGGGCGGATCACCCCGGACTGGCTGGCGGCGAATACCAATACCGCCGTTTCGGACTATTACATCTGTGGGCCAAAGGGATTCATGGCGATGGCCATTGCGGGTCTGCGGGCGGCGAATGTCGATATGGAGCGGATCCATTATGAGTTCTTTGGTCCGGCGGAAGATCTGGGTGTCGCCTGACACCTGACGCCCGGTATCTGAGGGCTTGACCGGACCCGTGCCGGGATATGGCCGCGACGTTGAGCTGTCGCGGCCATATTGCGTGATGCCTGTCGCGTGATGCCCCTGTTAATGGGCGAGGAAGATCGGCAGCTCTGTCTGCTGGAGCATCGTGCGCGTGGTGCCGCCGAACATCGCCTGACGCATACGAGAGTGGCCATAGGCCCCCATCACCACCAGATCGGCGCCGATTTCGCGCGCCCGCGACTGGATGCTGGTGCCGATTTCCTGCCCGTTGCTGGCAAATTGCGACAGGGTGACGGCGCAGCCATGGTGGCTGAGCCAGGCGGCGATATCGGTGCCGGGATCCTCGCCATCGCGGCCATGGGACAGATCGGAGTCGATGCAGCCGATGATCACCTCGCTGGCCTTGCGCAGATAGGGCAGGGCGGCATGGGCGGCGCGCGCCGCTGACAGGCTGCTGTCCCAGGCGAGGAAAATGCGGTCGCGGTGGGCAAAGGGGCTGCCGTTCAGCATCAGCGGCACCGGGGACTGGAACAGGATGCCATAGGTGGCTTCGCGGAACACGGGGTCCGGGTCGGTCAGATCGTCGGCGATCTGGGCAATGTCGCAGGTCAGCGCCCGCCGTGCGGCGACCAGACCGATATCATTGCCCGACCAGACCGCGAACTGCACGTCGCCGGGGCAGTTGCTGCGGGCCAGCAGCGTCTCGATGTCGTCGACACGTTTCTTGGCGGCGGCCTTGTTCTGGCGCAGGCGTTCCAACGGACCGTCCGAGACAACCAGGGCGGCGTAACCGGAGTGGCCAAAGGCGAAACTGGGCGGACCGGGCAGCGCCTCCAGCAACAGGCAGGCGAGATGCGCCTCCTGTTCGGCGGCGGCCTCGGCGGCGGTGGTGATGGTCTCGTCGCGGGTGTCTTTGCTGAGGATGAAGAGGGATGTTCTGCGTTGCATGGCGTGCCTCCTGACGGGATGCGGCGGGCGGATCTGCCCGCGGCTGACGTCATTAGATCATCTGTGACAGCGGCCGCCATGATCCTGATCAAGGCTCGGCCGGTTGTCGCGACCGGGAGCAATGAGGCATTGCACGGGCGCGCGACCTGCCGGGGCTGACAGGCGATTTTGCAGCTGCGGCATCACGTCCTCTTGCCGCAGTATACGATGGGATGCCGTCATGGGTTTGGACGGCGCGGCCATGTATTTCCAAAGAAATCACGGCAGGACAAAGGCGGAAAATCGCTCACCTTAACGTTGTGTAAGTTTCATAAAACTGCCGCTTGACGGATACAAAACATGCTGTAAGTTGCGTGCAAACACGTAAAAGGCGAAGAAAATTCTGCGCCGAAACCTGTTGAAACTTTGTCGAAGGTCCCGTCGTGTCATGAATATCATTCTCTTTGCGCCGCCAAAAATCCTTTTACAGCATAGTGTTACCGATTGGGTTGAGGCGATTGGGCCAGCCAGCATCATCCTGACCTGCGCCAGTGCCAAAGCGGCGTTGATGGACAGCTTTCCCGAGGGGCTGGATATCCGCTTCTTTCAGAATTTCAATGATAACGCGGAGGTGGAGCTGGCGGCGATCGAGATCGCGCGCGGCCTTGCGGATCCGGTCTGTGTCGCGCTGGCGGAGATTGACGTGCTGCGCGCCGCGCGGGTGAATGACTACCTCGGCGTGTCGACGGATGCTGCGGTGCAGCTCGACGCCTATCGCGACAAATACGCGATGAAGACCCGCGCGCGGGAGGCAGGGCTGCCGGTCAGCGACATGGCGGTGGTGCGCAATGCGATGGATATCCGCCGATTTATCGACAGCTGGGGGTATCCGGTTGTTCTGAAGCCCCGCGACGGGCGCGGATCAAACGGGGTCTGCGTGATCCGCGGGGCCGACGATCTGGCGGGATGGCTGGCGCGGCAGGACAGTACGACGTTTTACAACACGATGATCGAGCGGTTTGTCGCCGGGGATCATTATATCGTCAACGGGCTCTATGTGGATGGGCGCCCGATTGTGATTTCGCCGGTGCGGGTGCTGACCTCGGCGCTGGATTTCCTCGGCGGGCGTTCACATGATCTGCATATGCTGGAGCCGACGACGCCGCTGCGCGATCGGCTGGTGGCCTATTCCCGCCATCTGGTCGAAGAGGTGATGCCCTCGCCGCCGACGCTGTTGTTCCATCTTGAGGTCTTTGTCAGCCCGGATGGCACCATTGTCCTGGGCGAGATCGCCTCGCGGCTGGGCGGGGTGTTCTTCAACCAGGAAATGACCGAGGCCTGGGGGTTGGATCCGCGCATGACCTATCTGCGGGCGATGCGGGATCCGGGGTTTGAGAACACGGCACGGCCTGAGCCGATGCTGGAGCCCGTGCGGCTGGTTGGCCAGCTCTGCGTGCCGCCGCGCGACGGTGTGCTGCGCGCGGTGCCGGAGCGCTGTCCGTTCGAGTTCGTGCGTGCCTATCGGATGAGCGGCGTGGCGGGGCGGCAGTATGGTCAGATGGCCTATACCAATGCCGAGATCCTGAACGCCATCGTCGAGGGCGACAGCGAGGCGGAGCTGCGCGCGCGGCTGCGGCAGCTGGAGGATTGGTTCCACAGTGCCTGCCAATGGGAGACCAGCGCCGCGGCCTGATCCAGACCTGCCCCTGTTCGCCTGATGCCCAACAAAGGATCTACCACATGAAAATTGCTGTTCTCGGCGCGGGCTATGCCGGTGTCTCGGTCCTGGAGAATCTGGTCGCCACCCTGCCTGATCTGTCGGCGCTGTCGGTGGATGTTTTTGACAAGAGCCGCAGTTTTGGTCCCGGCGTGGCCTATCAGGAGGATGCCGAGACCAATCTGCTCAACCGGCCACTGAAGCTGATGTATCTGGCGCGCCGCAATGATTTCCGCGACTGGCTGCGCCAGACCGGGGCGACGGAGGCGGCAGCGGATGAGGATGGTTTCCTACAGCGCGCCCTGTTCGGGCGGTTCCTGCAAAGCCGGTTCGATGCGCTGAGCGGTCGGGTGCGCACCGCGGGGGGGCGGATCCGCATGATTGGCGCCGAGGTGGAGACGATTGCCCCCAGCCCGCGCGCCGATGCGCTCTACCGTCTGGGCTGGATGGGCAGCGTGTCCGATTATGATGCGGTTTACCTGTGTCTGGGCACCAATCTGGAGGCCGACCCCTATGGGCTGGGCGGCACGCCGGGCTATTTCCGCGCGCCCTATCCGGCGGCCCGCCTGAAGGCGCTGACCCGTTTGCGGGTGGGCATTCTGGGCTGTCGGCTGACCGCCTATGATGTGGCGCTTGGGGTGAATGGCCGACGGATGCTGATGACCTCGCGCCGGGCGGGGCTGCCCAAGGCGGTGACGGCCTATCGCCCGGTGACGCTGCACCATCTGACGCCGGCCGGTCTGGCGGCGCTGCGCAACGGCCCGGATGGCGGGCGGATTTCGCTGTCGGCGGTGATGGAGCTGTTTGAGGCCGAGATGCAGCATCAGGGGGTGGATGTCAGCTTTGCCGATCTGCTGCGCGGCGTCGACAGTGCCGACAATGATTTGGTGTCCAGCATTCTGGCCGAAACCAATATGCTGATCCCGCAGCTCTGGGCCAGTCTTTCGGATCGCGCCAAGGCGGCGTTCCTGCGCCATTTCCACCGGCTCTGGTCGAATATGCGGGTGCCGATCTCGCGCACCAATGCCGACCGTATCGCGATGTTGCAGGCCAGTGGCGCGCTCAGCCATCGCAGCGGGCTGCGCAATGTCAGCTTTCGCAATGGCCGCTATCGGATGGAGTTTGCCGATGGCATCGCCGAGGTGGATGCGGTGATCAATGCAACCGGCCTGCAGCGCGGGTTGGACGAAAGCAACCCGCTGATCCGCAGCCTGCTGGCGCAGGGCTTTGCCGAGCGGGACGCAACCGGCGGGATCAAGGTGCAGCTGGAGGATTGCCGGGTTTTGACCCGCGACGGGCGGCCATCGCCGGGCCTGTTTGCGCTGGGGCAGCTGACCTGCGGCACCTTCTATATGGTCAACAACATTGACGTGATCCACCATCAGGCACGCATTGCCACCACATCGGCGCTGGCGCCGGCGGATATTCTGCGGAGCGTCGGCTGATGCTGCGGAATTTTGCGATCACCCTGCTGCTGGCCTGTGCCGGATCGGCGCTGGGATATCTGAGCGGGCTGCCGCTGGGGCAGCTTCTGGGGGCGGCGGGTCTGGTGCTGCTGGCCTGTCGATTTGGTCTGGCGCTGGCGACACCGCCGGCGGCCATTGTGGTGATCCAGCTGATCCTGGGCGCCAGCGTCGGGGCGCTGCTGAATGCCGAGATGCTGGAGGGCATGGCCGATCTGACCGTGCTTGCGGGGCTTCTGATCTGCATGTCGGCGCAGCTGGCGGCCGGGTTCACCTGGCTGTACCGGGTGGAAAAATGGACCCGCGCCGAGAGCCTCCTTGGGGCGGTGCCCGGCGCCATGGCGGCGGTGATGACCCTGACCGGCGAAGAGGGCAAGACCTCGGCCAAGATGGTCTTTGCCCATATGGTGCGGATGATCGCGCTGCTGGTTGCGGTGTTTCTGATCGCCGGTCCGCAGGAGGGATCGCAGGAGATCGCCGCATTGCCCGACGAGGCCGCCACAGGGGCGGGCACGCTGGCGGGCTACGCGATCTTTCTGCTGCTGGCGGCGGCGGCCTATGCGGCGGGGCGGGTGCTGGAGCGCTTTGCCATGCCGGCGCCCTATATGGTCACCGGTCTGATCCTGGCGGCGGGCACCAACCTTTGGCGCGGCAGCGATCCGATCGTGGTGCCGGAACCGCTGGTGCTGTTTGCCATGGCACTGCTGGGCGGGCTGATCGGCATCCGGCTGAAGGATATCACCCGTAGCGATATCGCAAGCTACCTGCGCGCCGGGCTGATCGTCACCTCGATCACCTTTGGGATCACGGTTGCCATGGCCTCGCTGTTCAGCCTGCTGACCGGTCAGCCGTTCCTGGTGCTGTTCATGTCCTGGGTGCCGGGTGGGGTCGAGGTGATGGTGGCCACCGCGCTGGCGCTGGGGCTGGAGCCTGCCTTTGTGATGCTGAACCATGTGCTGCGCATGTCGGTGCTGCATATCGCGCCGATGTTCATGAACCGCGAGATGTTCCGGTCCGCGCCTGATCCAATCCAACCGATGACAGATGACAGATGACGGGGAACGCCATGTCTGAACCGCAACGCAATATCCTGATGATTGGCGGTCGCGATCACACCTTTGTCCGTATCGGCGAGATGGGGCTGCGCTACAGCGCGCTTCAGATCCGGTCCCATCTGACCGAGCTGCTGCTTGATCAGGCCGAAACCGTGGTGGTGACCGATTACGAGGATGTGAAAACCAGCGTCGCGCTGGCCCGCGCCCTGCATCGCAAGACGCCGTTTGATGCGGTGTTCTCCTTTGCCGAATATGGGTTTCTGACCGCCGCGCATATCGCCGAGGCGCTGGATCTGCCGAGCAATTGCCAGGTGCCGACGGTCCGGCTGACGCGCAACAAACGACGGATGCGCGAGACGCTGCGGGCGGCGGGTATCGAGGATGTGCCCTTTGCCCGCGTGCGCACGGTGGCGGAGATCGCCGGGTTTGTGGCGCGCCATGGCGACAGCATCGTCAAACCGGCCGAGGGCGGCGGCAGCGAGGGGGTTCATTTCGTCGATGGCTCCACCGATATTCAGACCGCATTGTCCCATGCGTTGCAGGTGGGCCGCGAGGAGCTGATCGCCGAGGCGTTTATTCCCGGGCCGGAATACAGTGTCGAAACCATGTCGGTTGGCGGTCGTCACCGGGTGCTTCAGATCACCGAGAAGACCACCAGCGGCGCGCCCTATTTCATCGAGAGCGGCCATGTGCAGCCCGCCGCCCTGAGTGCCGCGGATGAGGCCAGAATTGCCGAGCGGGTTCAGGCGCTGCTGGAGGCGGTCGGTTACCGGACCGGCCCGGCCCATACCGAGGTAAAGCTGCACGACGGGGCGGTCTATATCATCGAGACCCAGACCCGCAACGGCGGTGACCAGATCTGGGAGCTGACCCTGGAAACCACCGGTGCCGATGTGTTCAAGGAGACCTTTGCCGCGGTGCTCGGGCTTGCCTATGATGCGCCGCCGCCCTCCACCGCGGCGATGGCGATCCGCTACATGCTGGCGCAGGACCGCACATTGGATGCGATCACCGGGCTGGACTGCGCCGCCAGTTCCGAAGGTGTGGCGCGGGTGCATTCCTCTGCCAAACCGGGCACCCGCTATGATGCGGTGCTGTCTGCGGCCTCTCGGGTTGCCTATGTGCTGGCGCGCGGTGACAGCCGCGAGCAGGCGCTGGCCCATGCCGAGGCCGCCGTGGCCCGGATCGCGCTGAGGTAATGCGGCACCGGCCTGCGGCCCCCTGATCATCGCCTCAAATCAACGTCCCATGAAATCAAGTCCCATGACAAGGAGCCAGACCATGGCCATTGCCATTCACGACCCTACCCTGCGCGACGGCAATCATGCCATCGCCCATGCGCTGAGCCTTGACGATATTGCCGCCTATTGCCGGACCGTGGATGGCTGCGGCCTGGCGGTGGTCGAGGTCGGCCATGGCAACGGGCTGGGGGCCTCCTCGTTGCAGCTGGGCATGGCGCGCCATGCAGATATCGAGATGCTGGAAACCGCCCGCGCCAATCTCAGCCAGACCAAGCTGGGCATTCATGCGATCCCCGGTTTTGCCAAGATCTCGGACATCAAATCGGCCATCGGCGCCGGGGTGGATGTGTTCCGCATCGCCTCGCATTGCACCGAAGGCGATCTGACCCAGAGCTACATCGAATATGCCCGCAGCCAGGACAAATATGTTCAGGGTGTGCTGATGATGACCCATATGGCGCCTGCGGATGTGCTGCTGGCGCAGGCGCGGCGGCAGGTGTCCTATGGCGCCAATGCCATTGTCCTGATGGATTCCGCAGGCAATTACGACCCCCGCGACACAAGCGAGAAGATCGGCGTTCTGGCGGCTGAGCTGGAGGTGCCGGTGGGGTTCCACGCGCATAACAATCTGGGACTGGCGATTGCCAATTCCATTGCCGCCGCCGAGGCGGGCGCAACCATTCTGGATGGCACCATGCGCGGGTTTGGTGCCGGGGCCGGCAATACCCAGCTGGAGGTGCTCTGTGCGGTGCTGGAGCGCTACGGGTTTGAGACCGGAACCGATGTCTTTGCGCTCTGCGAGGCGGTGGAAGCGCTGCCCGAGCTGCCGCCGGTGCAGCGGCGCACCATCGTGGGTACCTCTAACCTGATCAGCGGCATCTACGGCGTCTGTGCCGGTTTTGAAAAACATGTGACCCGCGCGGCGCAGGATTTCGGCGTTGCACCACGGTTCATCTACGAAGAGCTGTCGCGCTGCAACGCCGTGGCCGGGCAGGAGGATCTGATCATCTCGGCGGCGGCGCGGCTGGCCCGGACGGCGGCACCCGCATTGGAAGGAGTGGACGCATGAAACTGAGAACCGCCATCATAGGCAGCGGCAATATCGGCTGTGACGTGCTGTGCAAGGTGCAGCGTTCCGCGCTGCTGGAGTGCACCCTGTTTGCCGGGCGCAATGCGGCATCGCCGGGGCTGGCGCTGGCCCGAAGCCGTGGCATCCCGGTGACCGATCGCGGGGCGGAGGGGCTGTTTGCCGCGCTCGACAGTTTTGATCTGGTGTTCGACGCCACCTCCTCGGCGGCGCATCAGGCCCATGCCCCGGCTTTGCAGGCGGCGGGCAAGGTGCTGATCAACCTGACCCCGGCTCCCAATGGTGCGCTCTGCGTGCCGTCGCTGAACGGCGATGCGCTGCTGGCGGCGGGCAATATCAACATGATCACCTGCGGCGGGCAGGCCTCGATCCCGATTGCCCAGGCGATGACGGCGGCGAACCCGGAGATCCACTATCTGGAGGTGGTGTCCTCGATCAGTGCCGAAAGCGCGGGGCCGGCCACGCGGCTGAACCTCAATCACTATATCGAAACCACCGAAGACGCGCTGCGGCAGTTCACCGGCTGCAACCGGGTGAAGGCGATCCTGAACATCAACCCGGCAAAGCCGAACGTCTATATGCAGACAGCAATCTCCGCGCTGGCAGAGCAGCATGATCTGGAGGCCACCCGGAGCGCTATCGCCGGGGCGGTGGCGCGGTTGCGCGCGGCGGTGCCGGGCTATGACGTGATCGTTGAGCCGCATGTTACCGGGGATCGGCTGTTCACCATGGTGCGGGTCACCGGGGCCGGAGATTATCTGGATCCGTCGGCGGGCAATCTGGATATCATCACCGCCGCCGCCACGCGGATGGCCGAGGCCATTGCCCGTGACCGCACCGCGCGGGACAGCCACCCGCCGGTGGCGCAGCCGATGGAGAGCGTGGCCTGATGCGCATGTCGGAGTTCCGGCGCTGTGGCGCCGCCATCGCAGGCCGGGGAGGTTGCCATGCCTGATCTGCCCGCGCTTCACCGCGACACGCCCTTCTGTCCGATTCTGGCGCTGGCCGGACGGATCCAGAGCCGCCCTGACCCGGTGGTCGATTTCTCTATCGGGGTGCCCAATTTCACACCGCCGCAGCGGGTTTACGAGGCGGCGATTGCCGCGATCCGTGCCGATCGCTGCCGCTACGGTCCGAGCCGGGGCGAGGCCGGGCTGATCGAGGCCTATCTGCACTATCTGGCTCAGCTGGGGCTGGATCAGTTCGGCGCAGAGAATATTGCCGTGGGACAGGGCGGCAAGCATCTGCTGTATGCGCTGTTTCAGGTGCTGTTCCAGCCCGGCGATACCGTGGTCATCCCGGCGCCCTGCTGGCCGACCTATTTCGACATTGCCCGGCTCAGCGGGGTTGAGGTGCGCACGCCCTATTGCGGGCTGCATCAGGGGTACAAGCTGGACCCCGCGACGCTGGAGGCGGCCTTGGGTGGGCGGCCTCGGGCGCTGGTGCTGAACAACCCGTCCAACCCCACCGGCGCGGTCTACAGCAGATCGGAGCTGGCGGCGCTGGCCGAGGTGCTGCGGCGCCATGATGTGTGGATCATCAGCGACGATGTCTACCAGCGCTTTGTCTATGCCGACGAGCCGTGCCCGCATCTGCTGGAGATCGCGCCCGATCTGGCGTCGCGGATCATCAAGGTGGACAGTATTTCAAAGCTATACGGGATGCCGGGATGGCGCGCGGGTCTGCTGGCTGCGCCAACAGAGGTGGCGGCGGCGGTTGCCACGCTCAACAGCAACTCGATCTCTAATATGCCGCCGGTGGTGGCCGCTGCCGCGGCGGAGGCGCTGGCGGGCGATCAGGGGTTCTCGCAGCGGATGACCGAGGGCTACCGGATGCGGCGGGATCTTCTGCTCACGGCGTTTGACAGCGCACCGCAGATCCGCTGCGCCCGCCCCGGCGGGGCATTCTACCTGTTCCCCGATATCTCGCGGGTCTTTGGCACCCTGCACCGGGGGCGGATGATCAGCACCGATGAGGATCTCTGCAATCTGCTGCTGGAAGAATATGGCGTGGCTGCTGTTCCCGGTCGTCATTTTGGCGCGCCGGACAATATCCGGCTGTCCTATGCCATCGACGCGGATCAGGTTCGGCTGGGCGCCAGTCAGATCCTGCGGTGCCTGGCAGAGCTGGAGGACACAGCGGCAGCGCGGCACACCGCCCGGCCGCCGGTGATGGAAGTCGTTTCCTGATCTGGCCGGGGTGGGCTGGCCGTCGCAGGTCAGCCTACCCCCGCGGGCATCAGTCCAGCCGCAGCCGGAGCGCGGCATAGACCAGCAGGAGGCCGCAGCAGCTGGCCGAGATCAGGAAAGGCGCGCGCAGGGCGAGGTCGCGGCCAAGCTCCGGTTCCAGCAGCGCCACGACGGCACCGCCCGTCAGCGCGCCAAGCGGCATCGAGCCCCAGCCAAAGCAGCGGTAGATGCTGTTCACCCGGCCCAGCAGTTCGGAGGGGATGCGGCGCTGGCGCCAGGAGACGGTGATCACGTTCCAGACCATCGCCGCCGCCATCACGCCAAACATCGCCAGCGCCATGATGATGCCGCTGCTGCTGACACCGATCAGCGCATAGCCAACCGCCCAGCCCGCAATCGACAGGTAAAGGCAGGGCTGCACCCCGATCAGGCGGCTGAGGCGCGGCGCAATCAGGCTGCCGGTCACAGCACCAAGGGCGGCAACCGACAGGACAAACCCGTATTCGGTAGGGCCGAGGCCAAGCACCTCCTGCGCGAAAAGCACCTCTACGGTGATGGTTGCGGTGGCGAGGAAATTGGCGATGCCAAGCACGACCGCCAGCCGCAGCAGCAGCCCATCGCCGCGCATGAAGGTGATGCCCTGCATCAGCGCCTTGCCAAAGCTCTGCTGAACCGGCGCGCGCGGCGACAGGCTGATCAGCCAGACAAAACCGGCCGCCAGCACCAGCACGACCACATCCAGTCCAAAGGGAATAGCGATGCCGACCGCGATCAGCAGGCCGGCGAGCGGCGGCCCGATGAACTGGCCGGTGAGCTGTTCGGCGGTCCACATCTGGCCATTTGCCGCCTCAAGATCGGAGCTGGCAACGATATCGGGCAGGATGGTCTGGGCGGCATTGTCGCGGATCACCTCCGCCGCGCCAAGGAGGAAGGCCAGGCCGGCCAGCGCCCAGATGGCCCCGGCGGCCGGCGCGCTGAGCGCGAGCATGAGGATGGCGAGCACGATCACGGCGCGCAGCAGGTCGGCGCGGGCTATCAGCTTGCGCCGGTCGGCCATATCCGCGATCACCCCGGCGGGCAGCGCAAAGAACAGCCAGGGCAGGCGACCGGCTGCGGCCACGGCGGCAATCGCCACCGGATCGCGGGTCATCAGCGTTGCCAGCCAGGGCAGCGCCAGCAGGATGAACCCATCGCCGAGGTTGGTCAGCGCCCCGGCTGTGAACAGCAGCCGGTAATTGCGGTTACGAAGCAGGAGCGGGGAGGCCATGGTGGGGATGCCCTGAGGTTGTTCCGGTCCGGCGATACTAGCGCGCAGGGGCTGCGCTGTCACGGCTGCCGGTGCCGCTCAATCGAGCCGATACCCGGCGCCGCGCAGGGTCACGATGGCGTCACCTTCGGGGCCGAATTTCTTGCGCAGGCGGCCGATATAGACATCAACGATATTGGTCATCGGGTCCGACTGCGTGCCCCAGACCGCATTCAGAATGCGTTCCCGGCTGAGGGCGCGGCCAATGTTCTTGATCAGCAGCACGGCCAGCTCGCGCTCCTTGCTGGAGAGCGCGACCGGGCGGCCGTCCACGTAGAATTCCAGCGCGCGGGGATCAAAGGAGAGGCCGCGATGGGTGATCACCTCATCGTCGGGTGTGCTCCCATAGCCGACCCGGCGGCGATGCAGCGCCTCCAGCCTTGCGACCAGCTCCTCAAAATCGAAGGGTTTGGGCAGGTAGTCGTCGGCACCGATGCGCAGGCCCGCGACCCGTTCGTCGGTTGAATCCAGCGCGGTGAGCATCAGAACAGGGGTGGTATTGGCGCGGGCGCGCATCCGCTGGCAGACCTCGATGCCGGAGATCCCCGGCAGCATCAGATCGAGGATCACCACATCAAAGTCGCGTGTTTGCAGGAACCCCAGCGCCAGTTCGCCATCCACCACGTGCTCGACGCTGAAGCCCTCAGCCTTCAACCCCCGGCGTATGAAATCGGCTACGCGCTCTTCATCCTCTACAAGCAGAATATTCATCAGCTGTTCTCTGGCGTCCTGTGACTATGGGTCGGCATCCGTGGAGATCGTCAGCACAACCGTTGTGCCCCCCGTTGGGCGATCAAAGATCCGCGCCGAGCCGCCGTGGGCCTCGGCGATGGAGCGCACGATCGGCAGACCAAGGCCCAGCCCTTCGATATAGCGGCCGCTGGCGTTGGAGCCGCGAAAGAAGCGCTCGAAGGCCAGTTCCTTTTCCGCGTTATCCACGCCCGGCCCGTCATCGGACACCGCAATCTCAACGATATCGCCATGGGTCTGAAGGGTGACGGCGATCATGTCGCCGCCGTGGTATTTGGCATTTTCCAGCAGGGCGAGCACGGCCTGACGGATCCGCTGGCCATCGGCGATGACGATCACCTTGTCGCGCTGCGGCTCAAAGCCCACCTCGGCCCCGCAGAGTGCGATCACCTCGTGGATCAGCCTGATCAGATCGACGGGTTTCCTGACCAGTTCAAGCGAGCCGGATTCCTTGCGCGCGATGAACAGAAGGTCGCTGATCAGATTGGCGGTGTGATTGGCGGCCAGCCGGGTCTTGGTCAGGGCGTCCTTGTATTCCTCGACGGTTTTGTCGGCGCCGCGCAGCGCCACGTCACTTTCGCCCTGAATGACGGTCAGCGGGGTGCGCAGCTCATGGCTGACATCTGCCAGCAGCTGGCGGCGGTTCTGTTCGGATTTTCGCGCCTCGGTCAGCAGTTTTCCAGCGTTTCGGTACGCTGGCGGACGGCCTGTTCCAGTTCCTCGTTCTGGGTGGTCAGGTTTTTGGTGCGGGCCGAGACCACTGCGGACATTTCATCCAGAACGCCGGCGATTTCCGACAGTTCGCTCCGCCCCGGCAGGGCGATCCGGCTGGAAAAATCCCCGGCCGCAAATTGCCGCACACCACCCAGAAGCTGCCTTAACGGGCGGGTGAATTCGCGGCGAAAGACAATCAGCGCGATGGCGGTGATGCAGAGAAAGGCCACCGCCAACCCAAAGGAGATCATGCGCACCAGCGCCATCTTTGCGCTGGCTTCGGCCTCGGCTCTTGAGACTTCCTCTTGCTCTTCGGTGAGCGCCGTTGAGATCAGCGTTCGGAAATCTTCCTTGATGTCTTCGTTGAGGGCCAGCGACACCTGGCGCCAGTCGCCACCGATGCCATCTGCGGCCTCGCGCGACTGCGCCCGCCGGTAAAGGTCGAGGATGTCGTCAATGATCTCCTCAATCTTGTCCAGCAGCATCAGCTCCGCCAGCTCCTCGTCGCCGACCAGCTCGATTTCCTGCTCAATGGCGGCGCGAATATTGGTGATATGGGTCTGGAGGCGGTTGGAAATATCGGTGATATCCGCCACCTGCCCGGTGTCATCGGCCAGCAGCAGATCGCCAAAACGCTTGAACAGAAGATAGGTGTCTGCCGCCAGTTTCAGATGGTGTTCAAAGGAGGTGTGAGCCAGCGAAATGCGGTAATTGTGCAGATCGCTTTGTCTGGCGGCCCAGACCGCAACTGACACACTGGCAGCGGCTGCCAGCAGTACCACGGCCGCGAAAATATTGACAATATGCACTATTTTCATTGGTCGAGGTGGTCCCGTCGTTGTGGGTCGGGCTGCCAATTGCGAGGTCAGCCGGTGCGGGGTTTGGGTTGGCTACGCACCGGCTGACCATAACCCTGTCAGGGCCGCCAGTGGTAGAGTTAGTTTGCAGCAATGACAGCGTCCTGTCGAAATCATGAACAACAGATGAACGAATGCGCCGCCAAGGGCTGCTGACCGGCCATGATGCGTTCATCTCCCGTTCATATGCGGTGTTGGCTCCGTTCACAGTCCAGACAGTCACCTGTTGCCTGCCATGGTTAAAAAGGCATCGGGTGCCTTTTTTCCTTCCCGTTGTGACCGGGACGCGATTGCGGCGGATGAACCCGGCACCGGCCCGGCAGAGGAAAGGACACGGGATGACCATTCAGAGAGTACTGGCGGCCGTCGCCGGGGCAGCGCTGACTGTCGCGACACTGGCCCATGCGGCGGATCAGGTCGGTGCCAGCGTGATCGACGCGCAGCGGCGGGCGCTGGCAGAGGCGGTTGCGGATCAGGGATTTGGCCCGCAGTCGCCGCGTGATCTCAGCTCGGCGGTGGGATCAAACAAGCGCGATTTTGCATTTGCGCCACCCGCCAGCCGGATGAACCTCTGCAACATCCATTTCCACGAAAGCGCAGAGCACAAGGGTGGTGAATTCACCAAATATGCCGGACATGGCGATGGTCAGGGCTATGGCACCGGGTATCTTTATTCAGGCGAGCTGACAGCGGCCGAGGTGGCCCCCTATGCCCGTCCGGTTGGCAGCACCGACCATGGCGCACTGGCGCCCGGTGACACGATCGAGGTGCATTATGTCTACAGCACGGCGCAGGTGGGACCGGGGCCGACGCTGGGATCCTGTCTGGATGTCGCCACGCTGAACCCGCAGCTGCGGGTCGAAACTCAGGTGATGGTGCTGGTCAATGATCCTGCCGCGCTGGATTTCATGAGGCTGACCAAACATGAGTTTGTCGATGGCTATCATCAGGCGATTCATATTCCGCAGGATATGGGTACGCCGGTGCAATATACCGGATCGACGACCGGTCCGGCATATAATGAGACCGGCTCTCCCGTGCAGGTCACCTGGAGCGTTCGCCCCAAGGTGGCCAAGGTGAGCATTGCCTCGGTGGAGGCATGGTTGGGCGACAATGCCTTTGACGAAGATCATGCCCATGGCGTGCGCACCCTCGTGGTCAATCCCGATCTGCTGTCGCCGATGTCCCGCTAGGAGCTGGACCTGCGGCACCACAGCAGTTGCCCGAAGGGTGCGGAGTGCGGCAGGCTGGGGCACAGCAGCCTGTGGCGGCTGCGGAGGGCAGAGCGGATGGAACACCCGGTTCAGGACAACGGTGGCGAGCGGCTCGGCGGGCTGACGCGGCAGCAGGCGGAGACGGCGCGGCGTCAATACGGATGGAATGAGCTGCCGCAGGGCAAACGCACCGGGCCTTTGCGGGTGTTCCTGCGCCAGTTCAGCAATTTCCTGGTGCTGATCCTGATTGCCGCAGGGGTCATCGCCTTCACGCTGGGCGAATATGCCGACACGCTGGCGATCGGGCTGGTGATCGGGCTGAACGGGATCCTG
The DNA here is from genome assembly GCF_048055755.1 of Phaeobacter sp. JH204B. Lineage (NCBI taxonomy): Bacteria > Pseudomonadati > Pseudomonadota > Alphaproteobacteria > Rhodobacterales > Roseobacteraceae > Phaeobacter > Phaeobacter sp. JH204B. Next base: position 39,125 of record NZ_JAYMXF010000003.1, on the reverse strand, counting down.
GGCTTTGTGCAGGAGTGGCGGGCGGAGACCGCGCTGGAAAGCCTGCGCAGCCTGCTGTCGCCGCAGGCGCTGGCGGTGCGTGATGGGCGCGAGCAGGTGATTGCGGCGCGCGAGCTGGTGCCGGGCGATCTGATCATTCTGGAGGCCGGCGCCCGGGTGCCTGCCGATGCGCGCCTGCACGAAGCTGCCGGGCTATCGTTGGATGAGAGCGCGCTGACCGGGGAATCGGTTCCGGTGGACAAGGCGCCCGGGGGAGACGCTGCGGAGGTGTTTGCCGGCACGGTTGTGGCGGCGGGCCGCGCGCTGGCGGTGGTCACGGCGACCGGCGCGCGCACCGCCTTTGGCGAGATCGCGGCGCTGACCGGGGCGGTGGGCCTCAAGAAAACCAATCTGCAGGTGCAGCTGGGCCGTCTGGCACGGCAGCTGGGGTTTGCGGCGCTGGGTGTTTCCGCCGCGATTCTGACGCTGGGGCTGTATATGGGGCGGGACGCGGCGGAGATGTTCATGACCGGCCTGTCGCTGTCGGTGGCGATGGTGCCCGAAGGCCTGCCCGCGGTGGTCACCATCACCCTGGCGCTGGGGGCGGCGGCGATGGTGCGGCAGAAAGCTTTGGCGCCGCGGTTGCAGGCGGTGGAAACGCTGGGTGCGGCCTCGGTCATCTGCACGGACAAGACCGGCACCCTGACGGAAAACAAGATGACGGCGACACGGGTCTGGACGCTGGACCGCAGCTATCAGGTGACCGGCACCGGCTATGATCCGGCAGGCCATATTGCCCATGGCGGCACGGTCACCGGCGCGCGGGAGGACGCGGTGCTGGCAGAGCTGCTGGCGGCGGGGCTGACCTGCACCCATGCCAGCCTGCACCGCGAGGGGGATCATTGGCAGATGACCGGCGCCCCGACCGAGGGCGCGCTGGTGACCCTCGGCTACAAGGGCTGGGCAGCGCTGCCGCCGCCGGATGCGGTGCTGGCGGAGATCCCCTTCAGCAGCGAGCGCAAGCGGATGAGCGTGCTGGCGCGCAGCGGCGGCGGCGGAAAGGTCCTGACCAAGGGCGCGCCGGAGCAGGTTCTGGGCCTCTGCACGGAAGTTTTGACGCAGGATGGCCCGCGGAAGCTGGGCGCAGGGGAGGCGGCCGCCATCACCGACGCCTATGAGGCGATGGCGGCAGAAGGGCTGCGGGTGATCGGCCTGGCAGCAGGTGCGGCGCAGGGCGGAGAAATCCGCGAGGAGGACATGACCTTCCTCGGGCTGGCGGGGCTGATCGACCCGCCGCGGCCGGAGGTGCGGGACGCCATCGGCGCGGCGCGGTCGGCGGGCATCCGGGTGATCATGATCACCGGCGACAGCCCGCTGACTGCCGGGGCCATCGCACGCCAGCTGGGGCTGCCTGCCGGAAAGACACTGACCGGCGATGCGCTGGAGGCGCTGGAAGACGCGGAGCTGGACCGGATCCTGCAGCAGGATGTGCTGTTTGCCCGCACAAGGCCCGCCCATAAGATGCGGATCGTCTCGGCCTTGCAATCGCAGCATCAGATCGTGGCGATGACCGGCGACGGGGTGAACGACGCGCCGGCCCTGAAACAGGCCGACATCGGGGTTTCAATGGGGGTGCGGGGCACGGATGTGGCCAAGGATGCCTCTGACCTGGTGCTGCTCGATGACAATTTCGCCACCATCGTGCGGGCGATTGGCGAGGGGCGGCGGCAGTTCGCCAATGTGCGCAAATTCGTGCGCTACCTCTTGTCCTCCAACGCGGGCGAGGTGATTGCGCTGTTGATCAACATCCTGATCGGCGGGCCGCTGATCTTTCTGGCGACGCAGATCCTGTGGATGAACCTTGTGACCGACGGGGTCACGGCGGTGGCGCTGGGGCTGGAGAAGGGCGAGCCGGACCAGATGGCGCATCCGCCGCGCCAGAAAGACACGCCGATCCTGGGCAAGGCCGGGCTGCTGACCATTCTGGCGCTGGGGCTTTATACCGGGCTGGCCAGCCTGTGGCTGTTCCTGCATCTCTTGGACGGCAACGAGGATCTGGCCCGCACCGCCGCCTTTACCGCCATGGTGGTTTTTGAGAAGGCGAGCGTCTTTGCCTTCCGCTCCTTGCATCTGCCGTGCTGGCGGATCGGGGTGTTCAGCAATCCGCTGCTGCTGGCGGCGCTGGTGGTGACCATCGGAGCGCAGGTGGCGGCGGTCTACTGGCCGCCGCTGCAGGTGATGCTGCACACGGTGCCGCTGCAAGGGGAGCACTGGGGGCTGATCGCGCTGCTGGTGCTGCCCATCCTGCTGGTGCCGGAGGGGTTGAAAACCCTGCGTTATCTCAGTGGTCAACGCCAGCGGAAGGCAGTGGCGGCGGCTTGACCTCCGTCAAGGCGGCGGGGGCCACTCCGGGGCATCCTGCGGGCATGGAGAAGGATCACGGTCACAGCAAGGACGACATCGCGCAGCGGCTGGCTGGCAGCAACGGCACCGGGCGGCTCAGGGATGCGGTTTATGGTGGCATTGACGGCGCGGTCACCACCTTTGCGATTGCTGCGGGGGTCGAGGGCGCGGGGTTTTCCCCTGCGGTGATCATCGCCCTTGGCATTGCCAACGTACTGGCGGACGGGTTTTCCATGGCTGCGGCCAATTATCTGGGGACCAAGGCGGATCTGGACGACCGGCGGCGTCTCTACGAGGTGGAAAAGCGTCATATTCGCCAGTACCCGGAGGGTGAGCGCGAGGAGCTGCGCCAGATCTTTCAGGAGCTGGGGCTGAGCGGCGACGTGCTGGAGGGCGCGGTGGCATCGGTGACCGCCAAGCCGGAGAAATGGATCGCGCTGATGCTGACCAGCGAATATGGGCTGGCGCCGGCAGAACCCAACCCGGTGGCGGCGGCGCTGACGACTTTTGCGGCGTTCATGGCGGCGGGCATCGTGCCGCTTCTGCCGTTCATTCTGGCACTGCCCGATCCTTTCCTGACCGCCGCGCTCGCCACCGGGGCGGTGTTTTTCGGCATTGGCGCCAGCAAGAGCGTCTGGTCGCTGGCGCCCTGGTGGAAATCCGGGCTGGAGACATTGGCAATCGGTTCCTGCGCCGCTGCTGTCGCCTATCTGGCAGGCAGCCTGTTCCGGGTCTGACCCGCAGCAACGGGGCGGCGGCGCCCCCGCGCGCTATGGCTTTCAGGGTGCTGCGGCTTCAGCGGCTTTGCACGGGTGGCTTCTGCGTGGTGCCCCCGAGGAAGGCGAACCAATAGGCCAGAGCGACGCCGCCCGCGCCGCCCGCGATATTGCCCAGCGTGACCCAAAGCAGGTTGGCGGCCGCTGCGACAAGCGGGACATCGACCCCTGCGGCCCAGCCTTGCGGGAAGAAATACATATTGGCGATGGAGTGTTCGAGCCCCAGCAGCACAAAGGTGGTGATCGGCCAGAGGATGGCCAGAACCTTGCCCGCAGCGGTGCGGGCGGCAAAGGACAGCCAGACGGCTGGGCAGACCAGCGCATTGCACAGCGCGCCGCGCATAAGGGCCTCAAGCGGGGTCAGCCCGGCCTTCGCCTCGGCGATGCCGACGGCGGTTGTGCCCATCGCACCATCCAGCAGCCCGGTCACGGCAAAGGCGGCCGCCAGCCCGGCTGCGCCCGCGAGATTGCCGAGATAGACCACGCCCCAGCTGCGCAACAGCAGGCGCAGCGGGATCCTGCGGTCCACCGCGGCGATCACCATCAGCACGTTGCCGGTGAACAGCTCCGCCCCGGCAATCACCACAAGGATCAGCCCAAGCGAGAACACCGCGCCACCCAGCACGCGGAGCGGTCCCGTCACAGGGGCCGCACCTGCGAGGGTCATCGTATAGGCCGCCGCCCCAAATCCGATAAAGGCGCCCGCCAGCATCGCCAGCACGAACATCTGGGGCAGCGGCAGCCGCGCCTTGGCGGTGCCGGCTGTTTCCACCAATGCGGCGATTTCGGCGGGTTTATAGGCGTCAAAAGTGGGCGTATTGGTCATCTGTCGGCTCCGGCAGTTATGGGGGCATGGGCGGGGCAGCGGCCGCACCAGTAGATCATTCCCGCTGGCCGCTGCCATGATCCCGATCAAGGTGGCACAACGGGCAGGCAACCGGGCGCGCTATCGGTCCTGCGCCACCGAGCGGCGGAACAGCAGCAGGCTGGTGGCCAGCAGCGCAGCACCCAGCAGCGCCATCCACAGGAACTCCGGCCAGACGGTTTCAACCCCTGCGCCCTTGAACACGATGGCCTGGCTCGCGGCCATGTAATGGCGCGAGGGCAGCAGGGTGGTGATGGCCTGCAACCAGTCCGGCTGGCTTTCCACCGGGGTTTCGCCGCCCGACAGCATCAGCATCGGCAGGATCGTGAGCATCACCAAGAGCGCAAACTGCGCCATCGAACGCGCGACCGTGGCCAGAAACACCCCCAGCGCGGTGGCGGTGAACAAAAACAGCGCCGTGCCGCAGAGGAAGAGAATCTTTGACCCGGCAATGGTGATGCCCAGCACCCCCTGCATCACAAAACCCAGCGACAGCGCCCCCGCAACCAGCACCACGGCGGCGTTGGCCCAGATCTTCGCCACCGCGATGTCAAAGGGCGACAGCGGCATCGCCAGCAGATGCTCAATGGTGCCGTGCTCGCGCTCGCGGATCATTGCCGCGCCGGTCAGGATCGTGGTCAGCCACATGATCTGGCCGATCAGTGCGTTGATGCCGGCAAAGCGCATGGTGTCGCGGTTTGGGTTGAAGGCGCTGCGGATGACGATGCCAAGGGGCTGCGGCTGGGCCAGATCGGCGCCGATGGCAAAGCGGCGGATCTCGGCGCTGAGAATACTGGTGATGTAATGGACGCCAATGCCCGCCTGTTCCATCGCGGTGGCGTCGATCAGCACCTGGATTTCCGGCACCCGGGCGGCGCGCAGGTCCTTTTCAAAGCCGGGCGGCACCGCCACCACAAACAGAAAATCGCCCGCATCCATCCGGGCGGCGCCGGTGCCGGGTTCGATCTGCACCACCGGCTGGAATTCGGGCGGAAAGAACGCCTCCGCCAGGGTGCGCGACAGGGGCGAGTTGTCCTCATCCGCAAAGGCGATCGAGGCGTTGTTGACCGAGGTTGCCACGCCCGTTGCCTCCATCACCGGCGACAGGGTGAAGGACCAGACCAGAAGCGCCATCATCACCCAGTCGCGGCGCAGGCTCATCATCTCCTTGAGGCCGAGCCAAACTATGCGGGACAGGCGCTGCATCTACTTCTCCTGCGCCCTGAGCGACAGCGCGGCCAGCAGGGTGAACACCGGACCGAAGCAGGCCAGCGCCAGGATGTCCGGCAGCAGCGCCTCCCAGCCCAGCCCCTTAGTGAAGGCGCCCACGTTCAGATGCAGAAAATAAGACGACGGCCATAGTGAGCCGATGGTCTGGGCGCCGCCCTCCAGCGTCGAGACCGGCTGCAACAGGCCGGAGAACTGGATCGTCGGCACCACCGAGGCGATGGTGGTTGCAAAAGTGGCTGCCACCTGGCTGGAGGTCATGGTGGCGATCAGCAGCCCGTAGGAAGTCGCAGCCCAGACATAGAGCAGCGCGCCAAGGGCCAAGGGCAGCGGATCGCCCTTGAGCGGCACCCCGAAGACCGCGATGGTCATTGCCGTCAGCAGCAGGAAGTTCAGATAGGCAATCACGATATAGGGGATCTGCTTGCCGATCAGGAACTCAAACCGGGTGGTCGGGGTGACGTAGAAATTGGTGATCGAGCCCAGTTCCTTTTCCCGCGCGACGCTGACCGCCATCAGCACGGCGGGCAGCATGATCAGCAGGATCGCGGGCATGGCCGGGGCCATTGCGGCGATGCTCTCAAAGCTCTGGTTGTAGCGGAATCGCGGCTCTATCCGGGCGAGTTCGGGCTGGCGGGTGCCGCTGGCGGCGGCCTGTGCACTGAGGAAGGACTGATGCAGCCCGGCGGCGTAGCCCTCCACCGTCTCTCCCTTGAAGGGGATGGCGCCATCGACGATGGCGAGCACCTCTGTCGGCTCATTTGTGCGCAGCTTGCGGCCAAAGTCAGGCGGCAGTTCGATCACCAGCGAGACCTCGCCCGAGACCAGCCGGCTGCGGCCCTCGGCAGCGCTGGACAGCGGCGGGGTGGGGCGGAAGTAGCGGGAGCCGGAAATCTCCGCCAGATAGGCGCGGCTTTCGGGGCTTTGCGACAAATCGAGCGCGGCATAGTCCAGCTCATCTATGTCGAGCGAAATGCCGAAGCAGAACACCAGCATCAGGATCAGCGAGCCGAGGAAGGCAAAGGCGAGGCGCACCGGGTCGCGCAGCACCTCAACCGTTTCGCGCCGGGCATAGGCCAGCGCGCGGGTGGGGCCGCCTGCGGCGCTGCCCGCTGTCTGAACCGCTGTTTGCGGAGCGGAGACCGGGGGCGGCGGATCAGCGGCCTTCAGAATGGCGATGAATGCCTCCTCGAGGGTGGCCGCAGCCTTCGCCGCCATCAGCGCCTTGGGTGTGCCCTCGGCCAGAACCTTGCCCGCGTGCATGAAGGACACCCGGTCGCAGCGTTCCGCCTCGCCCATGAAATGGGTGGAGACGAAGATCGTCACGCCCTCGTTGCGCGACAGCTCGACCAGCAATGCCCAGAACATGTCGCGCGCCTCAGGATCGACGCCGGAGGTCGGCTCGTCCAGAATCAGTACGCGTGGGCGGTGGATCACCGCAACCGCCAGCGACAGGCGCTGCTTGATGCCCAGCGGCAGGGCGGTAGCAAGGGAGGAACGATGCGCCGCAAGGCCGAAGCGCTGCGTCAACTCCGCGACCCGGGCCGCGCGGTCGGGAATTGCAAAGATGCGGGCGTGAAGTTGCAGGTTCTGCTCGACGGTCAGTTCGCCGTAGAGCGAAAACGCCTGGCTCATATAGCCGATCTCGCGGCGCATGGCGCGGTTCCTGGCATCCACCGGCCTGCCGAACAGCTGCGCCGCACCGGAGCTAATGGGCAGGAGGCCGGTCAGCATCTTCATGGTGGTCGACTTGCCGCAACCGTTGGAGCCGAGAAAGCCGAAGATCTCACCGCGCCTTATGCTGAAATCGACGCTGTCCACCGCCACGAAATCGCCAAAGCGGCGGGTGAGACCGCGCGCGGTAATCACCGGCTCGCCGCTATGTGCTGCTGGTGTTGGGTGTGGAACCGGCGGCGGGCTGCCCTTTGCCCGCAGCTGGCGGTAGGCGGTTTCCAGATCACCGGTCCGGCCCTTCAGCTTATCCGGCGAGCCCTGGAACAGCACGCGGCCTGCATCCATGGCGACAATCCAGTCAAAGCTCTGCGCCTCCTCCATATAGGCGGTGGACACCAGCACGGTGAGGCCGGGGCTGGTGTCCCGGATGGCACCGATCAGCGCCCAGAACTGGCGGCGCGACAAGGGATCAACGCCGGTGGTCGGTTCATCGAGCACCAAGAGTTTCGGGTCATGGATCAGGGCGCAGCAGAGGCCCAGCTTCTGTTTCATACCGCCCGATAGCCGGCCCATCAGCCGGTCGGCAAAGGGTGCGAGCCCGGTCGCAGACAGCAGCGATGCAATCCGCGCCTCCCGCTCTGCCGCCCGCTGCCCGAACAGGCGTGAGAAAAATTCGAGGTTTTCGCGCACGGAGAGTTCGGGGTACAGATTGCGACCCAGCCCCTCCGGCATGAAGGCAATGGCCGAGCAGATGCGGCGCCGGTGGGCGGCGTCAGCGATCGGGCCGCCCAGCACGTCTATCGACCCGGCCTGCAATTTCTTGGCACCGGTGATCAGGCCCAGAAGGGTGGATTTGCCGACGCCATCGGGCCCGATGAAGCCCACCAGCTGACCGGGCGGCAGATCCAAGGTGATGTCATCCAGCGCGATATGCCTGCGGTAGCGATGAGAGACCTTGGCGATGCGGATGCCGGGGGTGCCTGCGGCGGAGATCATTCGAACAGCTCAGCCGGGATGCGCCGGTCCAGCGCTTCGGGCCATTCCATCGCGGGGTCGAGCCGGATCACGGCGATGCCGCGCAGGCCGGTTTTTACATGTTCGATCCGCGCTGCCACCAGATCCTGCGGGATGCGGACGCGGACGCGGAACACCAGCTGCTCCCGCTCGCTGAGGGTCTCTACCTGTTTTGGGGTGAACTGCGCCTCTGGCGAGACAAAGGTGACGGTGGCGGGAATGGCGTAATCGGGCAGGGCGTCCAGCACGATGCGGGCCTCGGCTCCGATCGGCAAAAGCCCGGCCTCGCGGGCGGGCAGGAACACCTCCATATAGATGTTTTCCAGACTGAGAAGCGTCAGGATCGGCCCGCCGGCGCCAACCACCTCGCCCGGTTCCGCCAGCCGGTAAAGCACGCGGCCCGGCATCGGCGCGATCAGCGTGCTGTCCTCGATCTGGGCGGCGATCCGGCGGACCTCGGCCTCTGCCGCCGCGATCCCGGCCTCGGCGGTGGCGACCCGCGCCTCTGCCGCGCCCAGCACCGCCTCGGCCACCGAATGGATGGTGTCGCGCTCCTCATGGAGGGTTTCGGAGATATTGCGCCCGGCCAAGAGCGCGGTGGCGCGCTCCAGCTCATGCTCGGCGCGGCGGTGCTCGCTCTGGCGTTGCACCACCAGCGCCTCCGCCTCGGCCCTGGTCTGGCGCGCCAGCGCGACTTCGGCGCGGGCCCGGTCATGCGTCGCCGCCAGCTCATCGGTGTCCATCACCACCAGCACATCGCCCGCCGCAACCAGACTGCCCTCAGCCGTCAGCACCTTGGCCACCCGACCCGCCCTTGCCGGGGCAATCTCCACCTGTTCGGCCTCGATCCGGCCATTGCCCTGCACGAAACCCTCCGGCAGCTCTGCGCCGTTTTCCGAAACAAACAGATACGCCGCAGCCGCCAGCAGCAGCGCGGCGGCGGCAGTCAGAAAAACACCCGTTGTTCTGGTCATGGCACAGCACCCCGATCCCGTTGCGTCCTTTGCGGAGCCTAGATGATCTGGGCATCGGCCACCTTGCGCTGGGTCAATCCGGCGGCGCGGGAATGCTGCTATGATCGGACGGCGGCCACCGGACAGACCCGGGACATGCGCCGCGGCAGGTTTGACACAAAGGAGAACAGCCATGCTGATGCGGCTCGCAGCGATACTGGCGATTGCGGCAGGACCGGTCTGGGCACAGGAGGCCGACAGCGATGAGGGCCGGGACCTGTTTCTGTATTTCTGTGCGGAGTGCCACGGAAAGGATGCTGCCAGCCTTGGCCCCATGGCCGAGATGATGGCGCTGCGCCCGCCGGATCTGACCCAGCTGGCCACGCGAAACGGTGGCGATTTTCCGGTTGAAGCCGTGGCCAGGCAGATCGACGGACGGCAACCGATTGCCGCCCATGGCGATATGCCGATGTTCGGCCCGACGCTGGACGAGGACAAATATGTCGCCCTTGCGCTGCCCAGCGCCCAGCCGATGATGGTGTCCCGGTCGCTCAGCAGTCTGATTGCCTATCTGCAAACGGTGCAGGACAAGCGCTGAGCAGCCGACTGACGGGCAGTGTCCAATTTCAACATAACACAGATTATATGCTTTGATGCTGCGGCTCAGGAGGCGCAACGCCCCGCCTCGGCAAGTTCGCTGCCGGGGGGCATTGCATTGGTGGCGCGCTGATTGGGATTACCGGGTGACCCAGGAGCCGCCGTCGGCGGAGGACGCCTGAGCTGCGGAGATGAACCACATCCCATCCAGCCCTGCCTGAAGACCCGGCAGCATCGGATTGTCGGTGCGGCTTTCGATCACCTCGGCTATATCGGTGTAAAGCGTTGCAAACCCTTCCAGATACCCCTCTGGATGACCGGGCGGAACGCGGGTCCAGTCGGGTCCGATGCCGGCCCCGCCACGGGTCAGGATCTGCTTTGGTTCTCCAAACCGGGTGAAACTCATCTGATTGGGGTCCTCATGCCCCCATTCAAGACCACCCTTATCGCCGAAGATCCGCAGGCGCAGGCTGTTTTCGCAGCCAACGGCGATCTGGCTGGCCCAGATCATGCCACGCGCGCCGCCGTCGTAGCGCAGCAGGATATGGGCGTTGTCATCGACCCGGCGTCCAGGCCCGAAGCTGTGCAGCTCTGCCGAGAGCGCCTCCGGGGTCAGACCGCTGACAAAACAGGCAATGTTAAAGGCATGGGTGCCGATATCGCCAATGGCGCCTGCGCCGGACTGTGAGGGATCGGTGCGCCAGGCGGCCTGTTTGTGGCCGTCCTGTTCAATCGGATCGGTCAGCCAGTCCTGGGCATACTCCGCCTGCACCAGCCGGATCCGACCAAGATCGCCGCGCGCGATCATGGCGCGGGCCTGTCGCAGCAGCGGATAGCCGGTATAATTATGGGTCAGAAAAAACCGGGCGCTGCTGGCCTCCGCCGCCTGTCTGATCGCCTCGGCCTCGGCTGCGCTGGCGGCCAGCGGTTTGTCGCAGATCACATGAATGCCCGCGTTGAGAAAGGCGATGCTGGGGCCTGCGTGCAGATGGTTGGGTGTCACAATGGCAACCGCATCAATGCCATCGTCGCGCCGGGCCTCGGCGCGGGCCATCTCGTCATAGTTGGCGTAGCTGCGATCCGCGACGATCCCCAGCTCTGCGGCGCTGGCCATTGCGCGTTCCGGGTCTGATGATAGCGCGCCGGCAACCAGCTCAAACCGGTCGTCCATCCGGGCAGCAATCCGGTGCACCGCACCGATAAAGGCACCCTGCCCGCCCCCGACCATCCCCAGTCTGAGGCGCGTCCTGCGATCCGTCGTCATAGTCCCAGCATCTCCCGAATTGTCTTCCCGTCGCGTTCGCCGTCGGCGCAAGCTCAAAGGCCGTGTCGGTGCCCTCGATCAGATGGCGCGTGATAACGGGTGCGCCTTTTGGCAACCCGTTCCTGTCGGCAATTTCAGCCAGCACTTCGATACGAGCGCTGCCCAGCTGTCATAGCCCTATTGCCACCGTTTGGGAAATACTCCCGTAAAATCAACCGGCCTCTAGCACGGCCCTGTGGCACGGAGCGCGAAAGCGGCAGGCGCCGCTGACGGCCGAAGCGGCGCCGCCTGATGCGGTGGTCCGCCGGTCTGGCGGCAGCAGGGCGGTCCGGTTGCTCAGAACAGGAGGTCGGCGGTCTCCAGTTCGGCCCGCGTGACATCTATCAGGGTCAGGGTGCTGCCATCGGCAAAGGTAAAGACGAAATCATCCCCCGATTGCGCCCCGAAAGACAGCGCCTGGTCCCGGCTGGTGAAACCAAATTCGCGCAGGGTCAACTGGTCCTCCTGCGCGTCGAAATCGGCGATACGATCATTGCCGCGACCGCTGACAAAGATAAAGACGTCACTGCCCGCACCGCCGCGCAGCAGATCGTCGCCCATACCGCCGTTCAGCGTGTCCCGACCCTCGCCGCCAGCAAGGCTGTCATTGCCGCTGCCGCCAAAGGCGCGGTCGTCCTGGGAGCCCATTGCGATCTGGTCGTTGCCGCCCCCGCCGTTCACGCGGTCGGCGCCGCCGCCAGCAAAGACGATATCATCGCCACGTCCCGCTCCGATCGTGTCGTTCCCGAGGCCGCCATAAACAGTATCGTCTCCAACGCCCCCCCGCAGCGTATCCTCACCCGTGCCACCGTGCATGAAGTCATTGCCGCTGCCGCCGTTCAAACGGTCATTGCCGTCGCCGGCGACCCCCCGGTCGTTTCCGGACCCTAGGAAGAGCTGGTCGTCCCCGTCGCCTCCGCGCAGCGTGTCCACACCGCTGCCGCCGCTCAGAAGGTCCTCGCCCCGGTTGCCGGTGATGCGATCATTGCCGCCGCCGCCGTTGATGGTGTCATTGAAGTTGGTGCCGCCGATGGAGTCATCGTCGTCGCCAGCCGACATATCCAGCGGCCTGCCGCCTGTTGATCCGCCTCCCGGCGCTGGCGCCGGGTTAACGTTGATCGTGACTACGGCCATATCTGACAAGGCATTGTCGGTACCGCCAGCAATCTGCACGCCGATCTGACGGTTGCCGTCGGTTGGCGCGCCGGCTGCGGCGTTGTCATATTGAAGGGCCCGCAGCAGGGTCTGGATCGTCGCGGGTGTTGCACCCGAGGTGAGGGTAATGACCAGATCTTCACCCGCGCCGCCGGTGCCGGTTGCCACGATGGTTCCGACGGGCACACCGCCGACGGAGACCACCGAGCCGTTGGCCTGACCGGCAGAGAGCGACACGGTGCCGCTGACATCGATGAGGAGCCGATCCTCGGCCTGCATCCCGCTCTCGAAGGAGACGGTCAGCGTGCCGGTATTAAAATCAGCGCTATCCGCGTCGCTGACAGTCAGGTCCCCCGCCACATCAAGAGCTGTGGCGCTGTCACCCTCGGTAAAGGTGAGACTGTCGCCGTCGAGATTGCCGATCACCGGAGGGGTGCCGGTCGCATTCAGGAGGAAGCTGACGCTGCTATCCTGATCGCCACCGTTGGCAGTGCCATCGGCATCATTCAGCGTCAGGGTGAAATCCCGCGCGCCGACCGTGGACGGGGCCTCATAGGTGATAGACCGGATCAGGGTCTGGATCGCCGCGTTGGTCGCATCGGCGGTGCTGAAGTTGATGGTCAGATCCGAGCCGCCCTGCCCGTCATTGGTGATATCCACCGTGCCAATGGTCACGCCATTGACCAGAACAGTCTCTCCTGCGGAAAGGCTGGCATCGCCTCCGGCAGTGACAATCGTGTCGTCAACGCCCCAATTGCCATTTGTGGTGCCTGAATTCTGTGAAATTGTCAGCTGACCGCCGTTGTAATCGCTGGAATCGAGGTTGGACACCGTCACCGCGGACAAACCGCCAAGGCTCTGGGCGCCGGTTCCAACAACAACCTGGCTCGTCGCATGGTAGTGGGCATTGCCGATCACCGGGGCATCGTTCACCGGCAGCACGTTTACCGACGACGACAACGTCAGCAGGGCGCTGTTGGCGTTGCTGCCGGTTGCACTGCCGCTGTCGGTCAGGCCGGTGATGGTGACAACACGGCTGCCCCCGGTCGGGGTTTCGGATGTGTTGCGATAGGTGATGGTGTCAACCAGCGTCTCGGCCGCGGCGGTGCTCAGCGTGCCGCCGGTCAGGGTGACGGTTGCGGTATTGCCCAAGACGGATACCGTCGCAGTCAGGCCGTTGCTCGCGGTGGTCAGCGTGTTGGCATCCGTCAGCGCCAAGACACTGCCGTCGATTGTCAGCACCTCCGCCGCGCCGTCGGCGATATTGGTGACCGTCAGGCTGAGAGTGGTCAGCGTCTGCCCCGCCTCGACGGTGTCGGCGCTGACGCTGGTGAACAGATCCGCTGCCGGGTCGCCTTCCACAAAATTCGGATTGCTGCCGGTTGCGACCAGCGTCGGCGCATCATCCGTGGCCGCGACGGTCACGGTCAGCGTCGCAGTGTCGGAGCTGATGCTGGTGCCGTCGGTGATGGTGAGACCCAGCGTCCGGTCATGGGTCGCCGGGTCATCGCTGCTGTTGTCGTAGGAGAGCGCGCCGACCAGCGTCTGCACCCGGGAGGGGGTCGCATTGGCGTTGAAATTGATGCTTAGGGTTTCATTGGCGCCGCCGGTCGCACCGTTGGCCAAGGTGCCGATCACCACGCCGCCCACGCTGACGGAGGAGGCCGCTGTCTGCCCGGCAGACAGTGTGACGGAACCGCTGGTGTCGATCAGCAGGCGATCATTGGCGGTCTGTCCGCTTTGGAAGGCAAGGCTCAGCGTGCCGCTGCCCAGATTATTATCGGCATCGCTGATCGTGACATTGCCGCCGGTATCCAGCGCCACCGCGCCGAGGTTCTCGACAAAGGCGACGGTATCGCCGGCCAGATTGGCAACCACGGGTTTGTTGCCAAGGATCATCGAAAAATCGACCGAGGTGGACTGCGCGCCGCCATTGGCCGTACCGTCGTTGTCATCCAGGCTGAGGGTGAAGGTCTGCGCACCGGTCCCGGCCGAGGCGCCCCAGGCGAGATTGCGGATCAATGTCTGGATTCGGGCATCGTCCGCATTGGCGGTGAGGTTGATTGCAAGCGTGTTGCCGCCCTGCCCGTCCTCGGTTGCATCGACGGTGCCAATGGTCACGCCACCAATCTGAATGGTTTCATTGGCCGCAATGCCCCCGTCACCGCCCGATGTCACCGTAGTGCCGTCGACGGAGAAGCTGCCGCTTGCGGTGTTGTTGCTGTCCTTGTCGACAATCCGCAGGACGCCGCCGCTGTAATCGGGCGAATCTGCATTGGCGAGAGTGGCGTCGGCGCCAGCATCGATCAGCGCAGATGCGCCAGGTGTCAGCACGCCCTGATCCCCCGTCAGATTTGCCAGCACGGGAGCGTCGTTGACGGCGGTCACCGTGACCGTGCTTGTCACGGCCAGGGTGGCGGTGTCATCGCCGCTGTTTGCCGTGCCGCCGCTATCGACAAGTTCGGTCACGGTGACCACGCGATTGGCGGTTGTTGTGGGATTATCTGATGTATTCCGGTAGGTTATACCATCTACGAGTGTTTGAAGCGCCGCAGGGCTGAGGGTGCCCCCGGTGGCGGTGATGGTGGCGGTGCTGCCGGTTACGGAGACGCTCACCGACAGGGAGTTGGCGGCACTGACAAGAGCGGTGCCATTTGTCAGGGCCACGTCGGTGCCGTCAAACACCAGTATTTCATCCGCGCCGTCGGCGATATTGGTGATGGTCAGGGTCAGGCCCGTGATCGTCTGTCCGGTTTCAACCGTGCTGGAGGTAACGCTGTTGAACAGGTCAACCGCCGCGCCGCCCTCAACATGGGTTGGGTTGCCGCCGGTAGCAGTCAGCGTTGGTTCGTCGTTGACGCCGGTATTGCTCACCGTGACCGAGCCGGTAGCGGAGGCGATCCCGCCGCTGCCCTGGCTGCCCACATTGCCGTCCGAGAAGGTCCAGTCCAACTGGACCGAGGCATCCGGGTCATTGCTGGTGTTGCTGTAGGTCACCCGCTGCAACACGTCGTTCACCAGAGCGGTTGTCGCCGGGGTGGCGAGGGAGGTGAAACTGATCGTCAGCGTACCGCCCACCTCGGCAAATGTCGCAAAGCTCTGCCCGCCGCTTTGCAGCATATTGCCGCTGACCGTGAACAGAGCCCCGGTCAAATCAAAGCCGAAATCATCCTCGAGATCGGTGCCGCCGTAGCGGGCGATGGTCAGCGAGGCACTGCCGAAATCGCCATTGCCGCCATTCAGGCTGGCCAGTTCGGTGTCGGCAATGGTGGCGGTGCTGTCCAGAACAACGGCGCTGCCGCCTTCGACAAAGGTCGGCGTGGCATCCAGACCGGCAAAGACCGGGGCGTCGTTGACGCTGGTGACAGTAATACTGGCGGTATCGCTGATGGCGGAAAACGCGCTTGTACCGCCGGTCACGCTGGCGTCCGCGACGCCGCCGGCAGAGCCGGTGGAGCGATCCCAGGCGCGGATGGTGATGGTGGCGGTGCCGGAATAATCCGCATTTGGCACAAAGCGGATCAGATGGGTAGCCGCGCCCGCCAGCGACCCGTCCAGCAGGCGCGCAGCGCTTGTTAGATCGACCGATGTGCCGGTGGTGGCGGTGAAATTCGTCCAGCTGGTTCCGTTGTCGAGGGAATATTGCCAGATCCCGTTGGTGTTATCGACCGCAGTCACCGCAATCGCTTCGACCGGGCTGCCATCGACATCGGTCACGCTGCCATCGGACACGATGCTGGCAACGCTGTCACCTGTGTTATTGGCGTTGTTGCTGGCGTCGTCGTCGCCATCAGCGGAGGAGCCGTCGTCATCGCCTGCGTCCTCGGCAATGGTGCTGAGCACGGGCGACGCCGCGGCGTCGAGCACCGGCGCGTCATTCACCGCCGAAATGGTGATACTGACCGTATCGGCGCTGCCATTTGTGGTGCCGTCGTTGGGGGTGACGGTCAGAACCGCAGTTGTGGTGTCATTGCTGGCGGTGGTGTAGCGAAGTTTTGACGTGTCGTTCAGATAGGTATTGAGATCAGCGGCCGACCCCTGCAACGTCATCGACCCGGTGCCGGAATTTGCCACGGTCACACCGGCGGTTGTTCCGTTGCCATCGGTGGTGGCGATGGTGCCGCGATCCACGGCCAGGGTCAGGGTTATGGTATCGCCGTCGGCGTCAGATATATTGTAGGCCGACAGGTCAATCGCCGTCGCAACATCCTCTGTCGCAGTGTCATCTGGCGGTGTCCCGCCCAGCAGCGGGGCGTTATTGGCTGAAACCACGGCCGTGTCGACGGTCATGGTCAGGACCGCGAATTCCTGGAAACTGGGTTCATTGGTGTAATCGACCGCAATGCGTCGCACCGATCCCCAGGCTGCATCCGCGTCCCAGTCGCCGCTGCCGATGCTGTATGACACCAGTGCATTGGAACCGGCCGCAGCCCAGGTCAGCGTATCTGAGACGATTTCTGTCCCGCTGCTGTCAAAGCCACGGATGGTGAAAGTCTGTGAGGTGATGCTCTGCGCCCGGCCGAGCACCCGAAACCCCTCGAAACTGAAATCGCCATCACCGGCCAGCTGAAATCCGTTGCTGTCATCGTTGTAGAAGGCACCGTCCATTGCGCCGATGGTCCCGCCCTCGACAGCGCCCACCGCCAGGTTCTGCGCGCCGCGCATGTTCAGATTGGTGAAGGTGCTTGAGCCCTCGCTGCCGTCACCAAAATCAAGCGTCAGCGTCAGCCCGGGGAAATCCGCGATCCCGTCGCTGCCATCGACCCAGGCGTCCTTGTTGTTGCCGCCATTTGTATAGTTGCCGTAGTTCAATACAGTGGACAGAACTGCCGGATAGGCCGCCTGCGCCACTGCCGAAATCCCGATCGGGGTTGAGATCGCGCCGATCTGCATCTCCAGATCCCAGTCGCCGCCCAGCTCGGCAGCGCCGGTCAGTGTCCGCGATGCGGCAACATTCGCGCCGGTCGCCTCGGCCAGGGCAGTAACGAAGGCTTCGCCTTTGGCAGTTGCCGCCACCTCGCAGCCATAAAGCAGGATGTCACCACCGGGATGCAGCGCCCGGCGCAGGGCCTCCATCACCTCAGGATACCGGGCGAGCGTGGCCTCGGTCACGGTTTCGTCACCGATTAACAGCGCGCCGTCTTCGCCGTGGGACATGATATGCAGCGCCGACAGACCGCGCACTGCGCTGAGGGCCTCTGCGATCTGACGCAGGCCGGACCCGTTGCGGGTCAGATAGATGACGGTTGCGTCATCCGGCAGATCGATATGCAGGGTCTGACAGTGGTCGACGGCGGAATCAAAAACGAAATACTGGGTATCAATCATCTGAGCGCTCTGAGATTACAGCTTACAATCCAAAGGTATGATCAGTCGTCTTGCTCAACCTATAGGATATCGAGGTTAATCAATCGGTAATAGTCAAATTATGTGGCAGGCTTATTAAAGAGTTCTTGCATCCAATATGCCAATCGTGCGGGGCGATGATTTTTTTGCGATAGGGGACAGCGCTGGGTCCGACCCAAAGGATCACGAACCGGGGCGGCGCCGCAGTGCCGGGACGGGCCAGGCGCTGGTGGCTTCATGCCGGCTCTGCCGGGCAGCGGGCCGGAAGGTCAGCCGTTCAGCACCGAGGCGCTGCCTGCCAGCACCTCCTGAACCAGCGGATTTGGAAAACGGCGCCGCAGGGTGACCGCATAGAAGGTCTCGCGAATGCGGGGGTGCTCCTCGGCCTCCAGCAGCCGCCCCGAGGACAGCTCATCCTGCACCACGATCGGGGCCACCAGCGCCAGGCCGATATCCTCGCGGGCCAGCAGCCGCATCATCGCCATGTCGTCGACCTCGGCAGCCACCTGCGGCACCACCGACAGGCGACTGGCCATGGCATCAAAGGCGGTCCGCACCGTATTGTCGGTGGTCGGCAGCACAAAGGGATGGGTGGTCAGCAATTCGCGGATCGGCAGGCGTGGATCCAGCCGCGCCGGGGTGCCGACGATGCTCACCGCCTGATCCCCGATCTGATGGGTTTCATAGGGGGTCAGGCTGTCGTCGGGAGGTTCGCGGTTCATCAGAACCAGATCGAGGTTCAGCGTTGCCAGCCCCTCCAGCAACTCGGTTGGGCTGCCGGAGCGCAGGATCACCTCGACATCGCTGCGCGCCAGCATGGGCCGCAGGAACCCGATCTGAAAGTTCCGCGACAGTGTGGCCAGCGCACCCACCCGCAGCGCCTGACGGCTGCGCTCGCTGCCTTCCAGCGTGGCGATCAGCTCCTGCCCGGTGGCAAAGATCGCATCGGCATGATCCAGCGCGATACGCCCCGCCTCGGTCAGATGCAGCTGCCGTCCGCGCCGGTCGAACAGCGGATGGCCCAGCCGCTCCTCCAGCTGTTTGATCTGCACAGAAAGCGCCGATTGCGACAGATTCAGCCGCTGCGCGGTGCGGGTCAGATTGCCGTCATGGGCGACGGCCCAGAAATAGCGCAGATGATGATAGTTCAGGGGCATTCATTCGTTTTAATAGAACGATAAGGCCATAACAATGAATTTTTATTAATCAAAGATCCGCGCTACCTGTCTCGTTGACGCAGCGTCCCCTGCTGCATGTGAATACGGGAGCCTTTCATGTTCTATCTGTTTTTGCCGCTCTTGGCCCCGATGCTGCTGCTGGCCGTCGCCCTGCGGGCGCGCCGGACACCGGGTCTGCGGCCGGGTCATCTGCCGCGTCTGGCGGAATATGCCGCGCTGGCGGCCTTTGCCGTCTCGGCGCTGTCTGCGGTGCTGCTGGGCCTGAACGGTCCGGGCAGCTCGCCCTTGCTTGGCCTTTTTGGAGTTGGGCTGTCGGTGCGGCTGGATGTGGTCAGCGCCGTGATGCTGTGTCTGGTCAGTTTCATCGGCTGGATCGTGCTGCGCTACAGCGCCACCTATATGGACGGCGAGGGCCGTCAGGGCGCCTTTACCGGCTGGATGAGCGCCACGCTGGCTGCGGTTTTGCTGCTGGTGATGTCGGGCAATCTGGTGCAGCTGGTTCTGGCCTGGACCGCCACCAGCCTGTGCCTGCATCAGCTGCTGCTGTTTTATCGCGAGCGCACAACGGCGCAGCGGGCCGCGCGGAAAAAGGCGCTGGTGGCCCGGGCCAGCGAAATGTCACTCGGCCTCGCTGTCGCGCTGCTGATTGCCGCCTATGGAACCAGCGATATCGCCAGCATTCTTGCCGCTGCCAGCCCCGATCTGCTGACCCTTGCCGCCGCCGGGCTGATCGCGCTGGCGGCGGTGCTCGCCTCGGCGCAGTTTCCGGCCCATGGCTGGCTGACCGAGGTCATGGAAGCGCCGACGCCGGTCTCCGCCCTGCTTCATGCAGGCGTCATCAATGCGGGCGGCTTCCTGCTGATCCGTTTTGCCGATGTGATGCTGGCCGCGCCTGCGGTGATGGCGGTGCTGGTGATGCTGGGCGGGTTTACCGCGCTGTTCGGCGGGCTGGTGATGCTGACGCAGCCGGCCGTGAAGACCTCGCTGGCCTGGTCCACCATCGCGCAGATGGCCTTTATGATCATGCAATGTGGTCTGGCGCTGTTCCCGCTGGCGCTGCTGCATATCGTGGCGCATTCGCTCTACAAGGCGCACGCCTTTCTCAGCGCTGGCGAGGCGGTGGCCAATGTCGCCGCGATCCGGCGCCCCGGTCCCGTCGCGGTGCCAAGCGCGCGTAATGTGATGCAGGCCTTTGGCATCGGCATCGTGATCTATGCGCTGGTTGGAGCGGTCTTTGGCTTTGACGGCAAATCGGTGCAGGCAATTGCGCTGGGGGTGATCCTGATCTTTGGCGTGGCCTATATTCTGGCGCAGGGGCTGGCCGATGCCGCCCCCGGTGCGCTGACCCGGCGCACGGTGATCTATGCGGCGGCCACCTCTGTCAGCTATTTCCTGCTGCAACTGGCGGCGCTGAAGCTGACCGCCGGCACCCTGCCTGCCACCCCTGCTCCCGGCCCGCTGGAATGGGCGCTGATCCTGCTAGCGCTGGTCAGCTTTGGGGCAGTGGCCGTGGCGCAGGCGACCTTCCCGCTCTGGGCGATGCACCCGGCGGCAGCGGGGCTGCGGGTCCATCTGTCCAACGGGCTTTATGCAAATGCGATTTTTGACCGGCTGCTGGGCGGCTGGTCAAAGCGGACCACATCCTGAAACCGGGAGATCGACCCATGTTGATGAAGCACGAAACCTACCCCGCCGCCCTGTTGGAGCTGGTCACCTGCGCCAATCGGGCCGCCCGCGCAATCCCGCCGCTGTTCCCGCTCACCTCCAGCGTTGCGGTGAACCCCTTCCTCGGTCAGAGCGACGAGCCGCTGGCGGTGACCTCGGCGCGGCTGGCGCGGGTTGCGGGCACACGGGTGACCCCGGACCGCAGCCATTGGGCGGCGAAACGGGCCGCCGGAGACCTCACCGACAGCGATCTGCGGGCCGCATTGGCGCGGGCCGGCACCCGCTTCAGCGATGTGCAGATGGCCGATCTCCATGCGGCACTGGGCGCCACGGACACCAACGATGACCCAAGAGCGCTGCCGACGGTGGCGGAGCTGGCGCAGGAGCTGTCCGGCGTCGACTGGCCCGGCCTGATCGAGGAACGCATCGGCGCCTTTGCCGCCAGCCATTTCGATCAGGGGCAGGCGCTGTGGCAGCCGGACCGGACCGGCGGCACCTATGCGGCCTGGCGTCAGTTTGCCAGCCGCGATCTGACGCCGGAAATCCACGGGCTGCACGGGTTTGGCGGGTTTGTCGCCGCTACCAACCGGTCACATTGGCGGGCCATCGGACGGGCCTCCGAAACGCTGGGCGTCAGCTCTGCGGCCGCCGAGACCGGGTTTCACCGCTGGCTGATGACACTGCAAGGCTGGGCGCAATATGGCCGCTACCTGTCGTGGCAGGCCGAGCTGGAGGGCAAGAGCGACACCACCACGGTTGAGCTGTTGGCGATCCGCATGGTGTTTGACGAGGCGCTGTTCCACCAGTATCGCGACCAGATCGCGGCCCGCTGGCTGGAGGTCGTCGAAAGCCACGAAACCCCAATCACCCCAAGCCGCGATCAGGTGATCGACGCCATTCTGCAAGAGGCAGGCGAACGGGCGGCGCAGCGGCAACTGGCCGGCAGGCTGACCGTCGCGACCCCGGAGCCAGCGGCAGAGGCAAAGGCCACCGATCGCCCCCTGTTGCAGGCCGCCTTCTGTATTGATGTACGGTCCGAAGTGTTCCGCCGCGCGCTGGAAGCACAGGACAGCGGCGTGCAGACACTTGGGTTTGCAGGCTTCTTCGGGCTGGCCGCGGCGCATAATGCAGCGGGCTCCGACGTTACCGAAGGGCGCGGCCCGGTGCTGCTGAGCGCGGGCGTCCAGTCGCGAGCGGCGGAACCGGCGGAGCTTGACCTTGCCCGGCGCTATGCAGCGCGGGCGCGGCGCGCCTGGGGCCGGTTCAAACTGGCAGCGGTCTCCTCCTTTGCCTTTGTCGAGGCCACAGGCCCGGTCTACGCGGGCAAGCTGCTGCGCGATGCCTTTGGTGCCAGCAGTCGTCTGGCCACGGATCCGGCGCCGGTGCTTGATGCTTCGGTGGATCTGGACCACCGGGTTGCGATGGCCCGGACCATCCTGTCGGCGATGTCGCTGACCGGTGGCTTTGCCCCGGTTGTGATGCTGGCAGGCCATGGCGCGAATGTGACCAACAACCCCCATGCAAGTGCTCTGCACTGTGGCGCCTGCGGTGGCCATGCGGGTGACGTGAATGCCCGGTTGCTGGCCGGGCTGCTGAATGACCGGGCGGTACGCGGCGGACTGCGCGAGGCAGGGATCAGCATCCCCGAGGACACCGTTTTCCTGCCCGCGCTGCATCACACCACCAGCGATCAGGTCACGCTCTACGAACAGGATCTGCCCGCTGGTGCTGCCACCCGTTTTGCCCGCGAGCTGGCAAATATCCGTCGCTGGATCGAGGCCGCAGGCGCTCTGGCCCGCAGCGAACGGGCGGTGCGGCTGCCCCGCGCAAGCGCTGGTGCAGACATCCTGCGCCGCTCCTCCGACTGGGCGGAACTGCGCCCGGAATGGGGGCTGGCCGGTTGCCGCGCCTTTATCGCCGCCCCGCGTCAGCGGACCGAGGGCCGGGCGCTTGACGGGCAATCCTTCCTGCACAGCTATGACTGGCGGGCGGATGAGGGCTTTGGCGTGCTGGAGCTGATCATGACCGCGCCGGTGGTGGTCGCAAGCTGGATCAGCCTGCAATACTACGGCTCCAGCGTGGCCCCCGCCCTGTTCGGTGGCGGCAACAAGCTGTTGCACAACGTGGCCGGTGGCATCGGTGTGCTGGAAGGCAATGGCGGCGCGCTGAAACCCGGTCTGCCCTGGCAATCGGTGCATGATGGCGAGGCGCTGCAACATGACCCGCTGCGGCTGACCGTGGTGATCGAGGCGCCGCGCGATGCCATGACGCAGATCCTGGACCGCCACCCGCAGGTGCGCGCCCTATTCGACAATGGCTGGCTTCATCTGATGGCGATGGACGATCAGGGGCATCTGGTCTGGCGCTACGAGGGCGATCTCAACTGGTCACGCATGGAACCGGACGAGAGTACGGCCAACCGCGCGGCGCTGGAGATTGCTGCCGAATAGGCGGATCACCCCAAGCCATGGAACACCGATCTGCGCCGCCCCGGCCAATATCCGGGCGGCGCAGATTGCATATCGCCGGGGGCGCCGCTGAGTTCGGATCAGTTCAGCGAGACCCAGAGCACCTGCGCGTCCTCTTCACTGGTCGAAACGCAGCAATGGCCCATGCCGCTGTCGTAATAGACCGTATCGCCGACCTTCATCGGCAGCGGGCGGTAATGTTCGGTGTAAAGCACCAGTTCACCGCTGATCACGAACATGAACTCCTCGCCACTGTGGCGAATCCAGCTTTCGAACTCCGACACGTCACGCGCCTTGATGCGGCTGATATAGGGCAGCATCCGCTTGCTGGTCAGCTCGGTGCACACCAGTTCGTGGTCGTAGGTCTGGGTTTCCTGATGCTCTCCCGCGCCCTTGCGGGTGTAGTCGCGCCGCCCGGAGATATCGCTCTTGGCGGATTGCACAAACAGCTGCGGCGTCTGCAAATCCAGCGTCTGCATCAGGCGGCGGATGATCTCGAAACTGGGGCGGGTCTGGTTGTTCTCGATCTTCGACAGGGTGGAGCGACCGATGTTCGCGGCCCGCGCCGCTTCCTCCAGCGTCAGCCCCTTCTCCTTGCGGGATTCGCGAATCATTTTCCCCAGCGCATCACCATCGGGAGCCTCGGCAAACTCCGTCGCGGGGGCGCCGTCTTCCGCGTTGATGGGTTCCATGGGCGTGCAATCTCCTGAGTTTCCCAATGTTTACCCTTCCCCCGGTGATAGGTCAAAGTTTCTATGTAAAAGCAATCGTTGCTTATCGTGGAAAAGTTTCTTAAAGGAAACACACGGGAGAGTTAGGGGCTGTTTTCCCCTGACAGACAATAGTGAGGGGCAGAGATGAGCCTTTATGATCGGATCGTTATCGGTGACGGCCCTGCGGGCTATGTCGCGGTGGACAAACGCTTTTCAACCTCGATGCCTGCTATCGCCAAGACCGGTCCCGAAGGTGCCTTTGTCGGCAAGCGTAAGGAGGCCGTAGGATGAACGTCCCCATGCCGCGGCTCCGCCACCCGGAAAAATCGAAAAAGGCCGATAGCGAGATCCCGCGCAAACCGAAGTGGATCCGCCGCAAGAAAATCGAGAGCGCGGAGTATTTCGAGACCCGCCGCCTGATGCGGGATCACAATCTGACCACCGTCTGCGAAGAGGCCGCCTGTCCCAATATCGGCGAATGCTGGTCCAAACGTCATGCCACCATGATGATCATGGGCGAGATCTGCACCCGCGGCTGTTCCTTCTGCAATGTCTCGACCGGTCGCCCTGATGCGCTGGACGCCTTTGAGCCCGGTCGGGTGGCACAGGCGGTCAAGAAACTGGCGCTGCGCCATGTCGTGATCACCAGCGTTGATCGCGATGATCTGGAGGACGGCGGCGCGGCGCATATCGCCCAGACCATCCGCGCCGTGCGCCACCAGACCCCCGGCACCACGATTGAGGTGCTGACCCCGGATTTTCTGGGCAAGGGTGATGCCGCAAAGATCGTCTTTGACGCGGCCCCGGATGTGTTCAACCACAATCTGGAAACCGTCCCACATCTCTACCCCCGTGTCCGCCCCGGTGCGCGGTATTACAGCTCGCTGCGGCTGCTGGATGACGCCAAACGCGCCAATCCACAGGTCTTTACCAAATCCGGCCTGATGGTCGGCATGGGAGAAACCCTGGAAGACCTGCGTCAGGTGATGGATGATCTGCGCGCTGCGGACGTCGATTTCCTGACCGTGGGACAGTATCTTCAGCCCACCCCGAAACACCATCCGATTGATCGCTTCGTCACCCCGGAGGAGTTTGAGCAGATCGAACGCATGGCCCGAAGCAAAGGGTTCCTTGGTGTCTCGGCGACACCTCTGACCCGCTCTTCCTTTCACGCGGATGAGGATTTTGCGGCGCTCAAGGAAGCCCGCAACAGGCAGCTTGGCGACAGCCTTGCGGGGGGTGCCGGCTAACGGACCACCCCTCGGACCGGGATTGCCCCGCGACTGGTGGGTCGCGGCAGGAGGGGCAGGACCGGGAAATCGACTTGTCATCGGTCGCGAACCGCAGCAAAGGCCGGGACAGGCACTCATAGGCCAAGGACCACCACCCAAAGGGAGGAAAATTATGGAAGTTTTGAATTCGATTGTGGGCTATATCAACGGGATCGTCTGGGGACCGCTGATGCTGGTCCTCATTCTCGGCGTTGGCCTGTTCTTGCAGATCGGGCTGAAGCTGATGCCCATCCTGCGCATCGGCACCGGCTTTGCCCTGCTGTTCAAGGGCCGCGAGGCCGGAGATGGCGAGGGCCAGATCACCCCGTTTAACGCGCTGATGACCGCGCTGTCGGCCACCATCGGCACCGGCAATATCGCCGGCGTTGCCACCGCCGTGTTCCTCGGCGGCCCCGGCGCGCTGTTCTGGATGTGGATGACCGCACTGGTCGGCATGGCCACCAAATACTCCGAAGCCGTGCTGGCGGTAAAATACCGCGAACAGGACAGCCAGGGCAACTATGTCGGCGGCCCGATGTATTACATCAAGAACGGGCTTGGCGCGAACTGGGCCTGGCTCGGCTTTGCCTTTGCGCTGTTCGGGGCTATCGCCGCCTTCGGCATCGGCAATGGTGTCCAGGCCAATGGTGTGGCACAGGTGCTGGAAACCAACTTCGGCTTCAACCCTTCCATCACCGGTATCGTGCTGATGGTGCTGACCGGCGCCGTGATCCTTGGCGGCATCACCCGCATCGGTGCGGTGGCCGGGAAACTGGTCCCCTTCATGGCTGTCAGCTATGTCACCATCGGCCTGCTGGTTCTGATCATCAACGCCGATCAGCTGGGCCATGCCTTGGGTCTTGTCTTCACCTATGCGTTCACCCCCTCGGCCGCTGAAGGCGGCTTTGCCGGGGCCGCTGTCTGGGCCGCAATCCGCTTTGGTGTGGCCCGTGGCGTGTTCTCGAACGAAGCCGGTCTTGGCTCCGCCCCGATCGCCCATGCCGCAGCTGAAACCAAAGGTCCGGTAAATCAGGGCCTGATCGCCATGCTGGGCACCTTCATCGACACCATCATCGTCTGTTCCATCACCGGTCTGGCCATCATCGCCTCCGGCGCCTGGACCTCGGGCGAAAGCGGTGCAGCGCTGACCTCGCTGGCCTTCGAAACCTCCCTGCCCGGCTTTGGCGGCTATGTGATCGCCATCGCGCTGTCGATCTTTGCCTTTACCACCATTCTGGGCTGGTCCTACTATGGCGAGAAATGCGTCGGCTATCTTCTGGGTGCCAAGGTGCTGATCGGCTACCGTGTGCTGTGGATCATCGCGATCTACTTCGGGGCCACGGCGGATCTGGGCTTCATCTGGCTGCTGGCGGATACGCTGAACGCGATGATGGCGATCCCGAACCTGATCGCCCTCGCCCTGCTGAGCCCGGTCGTCTTCAAGGTGACGAAAGAGTTCTTTGCCTCCAACGGGCAGACCGAAGAGCCGAGCAAAGGCGCGGCAGAATAATCAAGACCAACCGACATCGGGGCGCGGCAGGCGTCGCGCCCCGGCTTTTCAACCACATCAATTCAAGGGCAAGACGCTATGACCGACGCGCCGAAACGTACCCCGCTCTATGACCTGCATGTCGCCCTCGGCGGCAAGATGGTGGATTTTGCCGGCTGGGAAATGCCGGTCCAGTACCCCATGGGCATCATGGGAGAGCACAAACAGTGCCGCGAAAAGGCTGCGCTGTTCGATGTCAGCCACATGGGCCAGGTGATCCTGCGCGGCGACAACGTCGGCGAAAAGCTGGAAGCGCTCTGCCCGCAGGCCTTCGCCACCCTCAAGGAAGGCAAGGCACGCTATGGCTTCTTCACCAATGACGATGGCGGCATCATGGACGACCTCATCGTCTCCAATGCCGGCGATCATTACTTCGTGGTGGTGAACGCCGCCCTGCGCCATCAGGACATCCCCCATATGAAGGCGCATCTCGACGGTGTCGAGGTGACCGAGATCTTCGACCGCGCGCTGGTCGCCGTTCAGGGCCCGGCAGCCGAAAATGTGGTGGGCGACCTTTGCCCCGCCGCCCGCGAGATGACATTCATGGAAACCATCCTTGCCGATATCGACGGCGTGGAATGCCGCATTTCCCGCCTCGGGTACACCGGCGAAGACGGCTACGAGATTTCCATCCCCGAGGCTGACGCCGAACGCATCACCAGGCTGTTCCTGGCCCATGACGATTGCGAACCCGCCGGTCTGGGCGCGCGCGACTCCCTGCGTCTGGAGGCCGGTCTCTGCCTTTATGGCAATGATATCGACCAGTCGACCTCCCCGATCGAGGCCTCGCTGGCCTGGGCGATCCAGAAACGCCGCAAGGAAGAGGGCGGCTTCCCTGGGGCTGCCCGCATCCAGAAAGAGCTGGCCGAGGGGGCCGCGAAGAAACTGGTCGGCATCAAACCCTCCGGTCGCGCGCCCGCCCGTCAGCACGTTGAAATCCAATGCGCCGACGGCAATACCATCGGTGAAATCACCTCCGGCTGCTTTGGCCCCACCGTCGGCGGCCCGGTCGCCATGGGCTATGTCGCCGCGCCGCATGGCAAACCGGGCGAACAGGTCAAGCTGATCATCCGTGGCAAGCCCCATGATGCAGAAATCACCGCGCTGCCCTTCGTCACCCAGAACTACAAACGTTAAGCTCCAGGAGTACCCGAGATGACCACTTATTATTCCGAAGATCACGAATGGATCACCGTCGAGGGCGACACCGCCACGCTCGGCATCACCAAACATGCCGCCGAGCAGCTGGGTGAAGTTGTCTTCATCGAGCAGCAGGACAGCGGCGAGGAATTTGAAAAAGGCGGCGAGATCGGCGTCATTGAATCGGTGAAGGCCGCGTCGGAAATCTACGCCCCGCTCGATGGCGAGATCACCGCCATCAACGAGACTCTGGCCGACAACCCCGGCGCCCTGAACGAAGACCCCGAAGGCGCGGCCTGGATCTACAAGATCAAACTCTCCGACACCTCGCAGCTGGAGGATCTGATGGATCTGGACGGCTACAAGGCGCTGATCGGCTGATCCTGCGCGGCGGATCCGGCAACCGGCTCCGCCGCATCTTCTGGCTCTAAATATCCCCGCCGGAGGCTCCCGCAGCCTCGGCAGGCGACCCCTCGCAACAGGAGCGCTCCACATGGCCTTCAAACTGACTGATTACGAAGCTTATGATTTTGCCAATCGCCGCCACATCGGGCCCAGCCCGCGTGAAATGGCCGATATGCTCAAAACCATCGGTTTCAACACCCTCGATGAGCTGATCGACGCCACCGTGCCCCCCGCCATCCGCCAGAAAGAGGCGCTGGACTGGGGGCCGGCGATGACCGAACGCGATGCGCTGTTCCACATGCGAGAGATCGCGGGCAAGAACAAGGTGCTGACCTCGCTGATCGGTCAGGGCTACCACGGCACCACCACCCCGGCGCCGATCCTGCGCAACATCCTGGAAAACCCCGCCTGGTACACGGCTTACACGCCTTACCAGCCTGAGATTTCGCAGGGTCGTCTTGAGGCGCTGCTGAACTTCCAGACCATGGTCAGCGATCTGACCGGCCTGCCGGTGGCCAATGCCTCGCTGCTCGACGAAGCCACCGCCGCGGCCGAAGCCATGGCGATGGCCCATCGTGGGTCGCGCTCCAAGGCGAATAACGCGGCCTTCTTCGTGGACAAGAACTGCCACCCGCAGACCGTCGCCGTGATCCAGACCCGCGCCGAACCTCTGGGCATCGACGTTGTTGTCGCCGATCCCTCCGAACTGGAGGCCGCCGCCGTCTTTGGCGCGATCTTCCAGTATCCCGGCACCCACGGCCATGTCACCGATTTCAGCGACCAGATCGCCGCCCTGCATGACAACAAGGGCGTTGCGGTTGTCGCGGCGGATATCCTGTCGCTGGCGCTGCTGAAATCCCCCGGTGAAATGGGCGCCGATATCGCCATCGGCTCGACCCAGCGGTTCGGCGTCCCGATGGGCTACGGCGGCCCGCACGCGGCCTATATGGCGACCACCGACAAGCTGAAGCGCTCCATGCCCGGCCGGATCATCGGCGTGTCCGTCGATGCGCGCGGCAACAAGGCCTATCGCCTGTCGCTGCAAACCCGCGAACAGCACATCCGCCGCGAAAAAGCCAATTCCAACGTCTGTACCGCACAGGCGCTGCTGGCGGTGATCGCGTCGATGTATGCGGTCTACCACGGCCCCGATGGCATCAAGGCGATTGCGCAATCCGTGCACCGCAAGACCGCCCGCATGGCCGCTGGTCTGGAACAGGCCGGGTTCAAGGTCGAACCGGAAGTCTTCTTTGACACCATCACGGTTGAGGTGGGTCACCTGCAGAAAACCGTCATGGAAGCCGCTGTTCAGCGCGGCATCAACCTGCGCCGCGTCGGCGAAACCAAGGTCGGCATCTCGCTCGACGAACAGACCCGCGCCGAAACCATCGAGGCCGTCTGGGGTGCCTTTGGCATCGACCGCAAGGACGACAGCTCCAACAAGCAGTACCGCCTGCCCGAAGCCATGCTGCGCGAGAGCGCCTATCTCACCCACCCGATCTTCCACAAGAACCGGGCCGAGGCCGAGATCACCCGCTACATGCGCCGTCTGGCCGACCGCGATCTGGCGCTGGACCGTGCGATGATCCCGCTTGGCTCCTGCACCATGAAGCTGAACGCAACCATCGAGATGATCCCGGTCACCTGGCCGGAGTTCAGCAACCTGCACCCCTTCGTCCCCGAAGATCAGGCGCAGGGCTACCATGAGATGATCGCCGATCTGAACGACAAGCTCTGCCAGATCACCGGTTATGATGCGATCTCCCAGCAGCCGAACTCCGGCGCGCAGGGCGAATATGCAGGCCTTCTGACCATCCGCAACTACCACGCGGCAAACGGTCAGGGTCATCGCAACGTCTGCCTGATCCCGACCTCCGCCCATGGCACCAATCCGGCCACCGCGCAGATGGTTGGCTATCAGGTGGTTCCGATCAAGGCGGATGACAAAGGCAATATCGACGTCGCGGATTTCCGCGAAAAGGCCGAGAAACACTCGGACCACCTCGCCGCCTGCATGATCACCTACCCCTCCACCCATGGCGTGTTCGAGACCACCGTTCAGGAGGTCTGCCAGATCACCCATGAGCACGGCGGTCAGGTCTATATCGACGGTGCAAATATGAACGCGATGGTCGGCCTGTCCCGTCCGGGTGACATTGGCGGCGACGTCAGCCACCTGAACCTGCACAAGACCTTCTGCATCCCGCATGGCGGTGGCGGCCCCGGCATGGGTCCGATCGGCGTCAAGGCGCATCTGACCGAACACCTGCCGGGTCACCCGGAATACGGCACCGCCGTGGGTCCTGTCTCGGCAGCGCCCTTCGGCTCGCCCTCGATCCTGCCGGTCAGCTGGGCCTATGTGCTGCTGATGGGGGGCGCTGGCCTCACGCAGGCGACGAAGGTTGCGATCCTCAACGCCAACTACATCGCGGCACGTCTGAAGGATGCCTATCCGATCCTCTACACCTCCGAATCCGGTCGGGTGGCGCATGAGTGCATTCTGGACACCCGTCCGCTGAATGACGACGGCGGCGTGACCGTGGATGATGTGGCCAAGCGCCTGATCGACAGCGGTTTCCACGCGCCGACCATGTCCTGGCCGGTGGCGGGCACGCTGATGGTGGAGCCGACCGAATCCGAACCCAAGGACGAGCTGGACCGCTTCTGCGATGCCATGCTGTCCATCCGGTCGGAGGCGCAGGACATCATCGACGGCAAGATCGACGCCGAAAACAACCCGCTGAAGCACGCACCACACACGGTGCGCGATCTGGTCGGTGAGTGGGATCGCCCCTACAGCCGCGAACAGGCCTGCTTCCCTCCGGGCAACCTCGGTGTGGATAAATACTGGCCGGCGGTGAACCGCGTCGACAATGCCTATGGCGACCGCAACCTGATCTGCACCTGCCCTCCGATGGAGGATTACGCAGAGGCGGCGGAATAAGCCCACGCCAAGACCCAAGGTGTCGCCGGTTCCCACCGGCGGCACCCCTATGCCGATCCATCCCGCTCACCGTATGCGAGGCAGACAGATGACACTTCATTCCCGGCCCCACGGCGATAGCGAGATTGCCCGCCCCGGTGGCCGTGGCCTGCGTCACATTGATGTCGTCCTTCCCGACGGCGCGCCACGATCCCGCGCCCAGATCATCATCGACCTGTTCGACGCCGCAAACGATCTGCTGGACGGGGTGCAATACCGGGTGCGCGTCTGTGGTCTGGATATGCTCGCCAGCGGCCCGGTTGCCGGCCGCGCCCGCGCGCTCGTGGTGTTTCTGGGCGATATTTACAGCCGCTGGCAGCTGAATGCCAAGGAACGCGCCCGCGTCAATCAGGTGATGCGCCTGTCAGAGCGCAGCGCCTTTGTCGGCGGTGCGGTGTTCCTGCTGGATGCGCTGGCGCGCGGCGGCGATCACCATCTGGCGATCCATCCGAATTTCCTCGCTTCGGCCGGGGAATGCAGCCTGCGTCAGGATCAGGACGGCGCCGCCACTGCCGCCTCCGGCACCGTGCATTCGGCGATTTGCAGTTTTGCCACCCCGCATATGCTGCTGGATATCATCGCTGCCGACTGCGGGCGACTGGCCGCGAATGGCATGGCGCATTACCTCGGTCTTGATACCGGCAAACGCCCAAAGAAGAGCCGTATTGCGCTGAACCTAGAACAGAAATCCGCAGGCGACGGGCTGATCACCCAATGCCTCGCCGTGATGCAGGACCATATCGAAACGCCGCTGTCGGTGGCCGAACTGGCCGATATGCTGAATGTCTCCACCCGCTGCCTGCAACGGCGCTTTACCCGCCATTTTGAACGCTCGCCGCTCAGCGTTTACCGGTCCTTGCGGATCGAACGCGCCCATCAGCTCTTGACCCAGACCGATATACCGCTGCGTCAGGTCGCCGTCGCCACCGGCTTTGGCAGCTACCAGAGCCTCAGCCAGCACATCCGCGAAACCTATGGCCATGCGCCGGACGTGATCCGCCGCAGCGCCTTTCGCGGCCCGGCCCCGGACAGCCTGCGACAGAGCCGGATCCACCAGCCGCATAGCGCCCCGCTCTGATGCCGCTGCCGGGGTCCGGTCAGATCCGGTCCTTGATCCGATACCAGCCAAAGGCCAGCGGCAGTGACATCCGCCGCCAGCGGCCCAGCTCAAACCGGCGCAGCGGGCGCTGCATCAGATCGGGATGCGGCAGGCGGCTGCGCCCCAGCGCCTGATCGGCGATCAGCGCCCCGGCATAAGGCGCCATACAGACGCCGCTGCCATGATACCCGA
Organism: Phaeobacter sp. JH204B; assembly: GCF_048055755.1. NCBI lineage: Bacteria > Pseudomonadati > Pseudomonadota > Alphaproteobacteria > Rhodobacterales > Roseobacteraceae > Phaeobacter > Phaeobacter sp. JH204B. Next base: position 7,170 of record NZ_JAYMXF010000003.1, on the reverse strand, counting down.
GCGCGGCCCAGGCGTTATCCAGCCCCGGCACCGCCCCGGCAAAGGGCACGAGATTGCGGGTCATACAGATCAGCCCGGACCAGAAATACTCTGTCTCCACATGGCGCCAGGCCGGGAACATCCGGTCAAAATCCGCCCGCGCGCGGGCTTTGGTGGCGGCGATATTCTCCTCGCTCACCCGCACCGATCCGCGCAGCCCCAGCAACAGCCGACGATCCGGCAACAGGCGCAGATAATGCAAAAGCGTGCGGCTGTCGCAGACCATTTGCTCACTCCACCAGCCTTGGTCGGCAATATCGGCCTCGCTCAGCGGGCGGGTCACCATGATATTGGACTGAACCGGCAGATAGCGGCCCGCGAATGCGCCCGGCAGATCGTCCGAAGAATAGCCATTGGTGGCAATCAGCAGCCGCCTGGCGCGGACCTGCCCGCCGGCGACCCGCAGCAGATAGCCGTCACCCTGCGTGTCAATCGCCTCGACGGCACTGTCCGAATACATCCGCACCCCCGCCGCCTCTGCCGCGCGGGTCAGGCCAAGCACGAATTTCATCGGGTTCAGCGCAAACCCCACAGGCAGATGGACCGCGCCATGGAACTCCGGGCTGTTCAGCCCCTGCGCCGCCATGTCTTCCTTTGGTACAAATTCATACGGCAGATCATAGCGGCGGGTGTACTCCTGCCCATAGGCATGGAGCTCCTCCAGACGGTCCGCGCGATGCGCCACATAGGTATAGCCCCGCGAATGGCGATCCACCTCCAGCGCGTACCGGTCCAGATACTGCTCCACCAGATCGACGGCCGCGCGTTCGGCATCAAAGAACCGGCGCGCATCCGGTTCGCCATAGCGGCGCAGAATGGCATCATCGGCCAGTTTGGCACTGCCCACCGAAACCAGCCCGCCATTGCGCCCCGAGGCCCCCCAGCCGGGCCGTTCGGCATCCAGCAACACCACATCGCCGCCGTTTTCGGCCAGGGTCAGCGCCGCCGACAGGCCGGTATAGCCGCCTCCGATTATGGCAAATTCCGCCGTCACCTCATCGCGCAGCGGCGCGTATCGTGGCGCCGGATCGGGCAGAAACCGGTTCCAGTACCGCGTCTGGATCGGGCGATCGGTATAGGCCAGAGGTTCGTAGATACGTTTCATTCGGGCGTGCCATCAGATGTCAGGGTCTGCGCAGAAGCTATCCGCAGCCCCCCCGGTGCCGTCAATCCCACGCGAACAGTCCGACCTCAGCCATGATAGCAGGCAATACGCCGCCCCTCGATCTCGCGCAGCGCCACCGGCGTCTGGTACAGCGCGCTGAGGGTCTCGCCCGTCGCAACCTCGGCAACCGGACCGGCAAAGGCGACGCGCCCCCCAGCCAGCGCCACCACATGATCGGCCCAGCTGATCGCATAGTTGAGGTCATGCAGCACGATCACGATGCTTTTGCCACGGGTATCGGCGAGACGGCGCAGCTGCGCCATCAGGTTGCGCGCATGGTTCAGATCCAGATTGTTGAGCGGTTCATCCAGCAGCAGCCAGTCGGTGTCCTGCGCATAGGCCATCGCGATAAAGGCACGCTGGCGCTGGCCGCCGGACAGCTCATCCAGAAACCGGTCGGTCAGATCGTCAAGCCCGAACTGCGCCAGCGCGGCGTCAATCGCGGCGTGATCCTGCGCCGTCAGCCGCCCCTGACTATGCGGCCAGCGCCCAAAGCCGACCAGATCGCGCACCCGCACCCGGCTGGCCACCTCCAGCTGCTGGCCAACCACCGCCATGCGCCGCGCCAGCTGATCCGGTCTGATCCCGCGCAGATCGCGACCCGACAGGGTGATCGCGCCGCCACTTGCAGGCATCTGCTGCGCAATCAGCTTCAGAAGGGTCGATTTCCCCGCCCCGTTCGGCCCGATCAGCGCGGTGATCTTCCCGGCAGGCAGGCTGGCATCAACCGCGTTCAGGATCGTCTTTCCAGCCAGTGTGAACGACAGGCCCGTCACGGTGATCATCTCAGTTTTCCTTTCAACAACAGCACGATGAACAGCAGCCCACCACAGAATTCGATCACGATCGCAAGGCTGGACTGCAGGTCCAGAAGCCGCTCGAACAGAGTCTGCCCCGCCACCAGAACCAGCGCCGCAATCAGCGCCGAAGCAGGCAGCAGCAGTGCGTGGCGATGGCTTTGCATCAGGCTATGGGCAAGGCTGGTGACCAGCAGCCCGAGAAAGGCCAGCGGACCAACAAGGGCGGTGGAGACCGAAACGAGCGCCGCAATCACGCAGAGCAGCTGCAAATGCAGCCGGTCATACCGCACCCCCAGACTGCGGGCCTGATCGCGTCCCAAGGCCACGACATCCAGCAGCGCCGAGCGGCGCAGCAGCCACAGGGCAACCGGCAGGATCACCACCAGCGCCGCCAGCAGGGCGGTCCGGTCGATACTGCCGAACTGTGCAAACATGCGCCCCTGCACCACGGCAAAGGCAGACGGATCCATCAGCCGCTGCAAAAACCCGGCCAGCGTCCGCAGCAATACCGCAATCACCACGCCAACAAGGATCAGCAGCTGGATGTCCCCCCGGGTCCGCCGCAGCAGGCTGGTAAACAACAGCAGCGCCGCCGCCATCATCACGGCGGTGTCCAGCGCAAACCCGGCAAATCCCGACAGCTGCACCATCCCCGCAAGGCCGAAAACCGCAACCAGCACCGATTGGGTCAGCAGAAACAGCGCATCGAACCCCATGATCGAAGGCGTCAGGATCCGGTTCTGACTGAGCGTCTGGAACAGCACAGTGGCCAGCCCGACCGCAGCCCCGACGCAGAGCAGCCCGGCCAGCTTCGTCATGCGCAACCCAAGGATGTAGCGCGACGGGGCGCCCTCGGACCATGGCAGGCCCCAGCCGACAAAACCAACCGCCGCACCCATCAGCAGCCCCGCCAGCAGCAACAGGCGCCGGTCGATCCATGAGAAGGACAGGTCAGCCATGTGCGCCCCGGCGCAGCAGCATGATGAGGAACAGCGCCGCTCCGAACAACCCGAACACCGTGCCGGCCGGAATCTCGTAGGGCGCCCGCAGGACCCGCCCCAGCATGTCACAGATCAACATCAGCCCGGCGCCGGTGGCCGCCACCACGGGCAGGCTTTCACGCAGATTGTCGCCCATGATCCGGGACACCAGATTGGGTACCACCAGCCCGACAAAGGGCAGCACGCCCACGGTGACAATCACCAGCGCCGACACCAGCGACACCACCACCACGCCAAAGCCCAGCACCTGCCGGTAGCGCAGACCGAGGCTCCGGCTGGCGACCTCTCCCAGACCGGCAATGGTGAATTGATCCGCCACCAGATAGGCCAGCACCGCAAGGACGCCCGCCAGCCACAACAGCTCGTAACGGCCTGACAGGACGCCGGAAAACTCGCCACTCATCCAGATCGCCAGATATTGCAGCAGATCGGCCTGAAACGCGACGAAGCTGGTGAAGGCCGCAAGGATGCCGCCATAAACCAGCCCCACCAGCGGAACCAGCAGGGGCCGCTGCGGTGGAATGCGCCGGGCCAGCGCCAGAAAGACCAACGTCCCGAGCAGCGCTGCAACCGCCGCGCAGAGCATCTTGGCAAAGATCGGCCATGCCGGCGCCAGCAGGGTTGCGCCCAACAACCCCAGCATCGCCGCCTCATTGGTGCCGGTGGTGCCCGGCTCGACAAATCGGTTGCGCACCAGCAGCTGCATGATCACCCCGGCAACCGCCATCGTCGCCCCGGTCAGGATCACCGCCAGCGTGCGCGGTATGCGGCTGACCAGCAGCAGCTGGGCCGCCCGTGGGTCGTCAAACAGTGCCAGCGGCGAGACCTGAGTGACGCCAATCGCGCAGCTCAGCACCGCCAGACCCGCCAGCAGCAGCAGACACAGGCCCAGCCGCCCCGCCGGTGATCCGCCCGATACGCGGGCTGGTGCCGCGGTTTCAGCCACCGCGCGCAAACCCGGCCAGGATATCCTCCAGCGTCGCGGTCATCGACTGGATGCCACCGCCTGCGATGTAGATGCTGGCGGAGTTCAGATAGATGACCTGACCTTTTTTCCAGGCCTCAGTCCCGGTCACCAGCGGATTGTCCAGCGTCGCGGCGGCGGCCTGATTGTCCTGCCCGATGGCACTGGCCCGGTCCACGACGATCAGCCAGTCGGGATTCGCCTCAGCGATATATTCAAAGGAAATCGCCTCGCCATGGGGCGCGGCCTCCGCCGCCTCAGCCGCCGCCGCGGCAGGTTGCTCGACCACCGCTTCGGGCAGGTTCAACGCGTTGTGAATCCAGCCAAAACGAGACTCGCGACCATAGGTTGTCACCTTCGGACCATTGGTCATCACGATCAGCGCGCGCCCCCGGTCGGCAACGGCGGCGCGGGTGCTCTCCAGCTTGGCCAGAAACGCCGCCTCAAGCGTGGCGGCCTGCGCGCTTCGGCCCATCAGCGCGCCATAGCTGCGCAGCCGTGACAGCGCGATATCCACATGATCCGCGCCCCAGATCGTCATGTCCACGGTGGGCGCAATCTCCGAAAGCGCATCGACCTGAGCGGAGGACCGCCCGCCCGCAATGATCAGATCCGGCCCCAGCAGGGCAATCGCCTCGAAATCCGGTTCAAACAGCGTCCCGACCGGGGTCGCCTGCGCCTGCTCGGCGTTCAGATAATCGACATACAGCCGCGATGGCAGCCCTGCCATCGGCACATCCAGTGCCGCCAGCGTATCCGCAGCTGCAACATCCAGCACCACGAGGGCCTGCGGCTGCGACGGCACAGACTGCGCGCCCCGCGCGGTGTCAAGAAGGGGTGTCTCCGGCCTGTCGTCATTGGCGGCGGCAGCGCCGACCAATCCAAGCACCAGCGCAGCAGTCAGCTGCAATCGCGTCCAATTTGCCATGTTCAATCCCGTCAGATGGAGGAAGGCTGGCGATATGGCTGGCTCAAAATCGCCCGCTTGTTAGGCCGGGACCGGGCAAAAGTCCAGACGTCATTGCCTGCGCTGCCTGTCCACAGCACGCTGCGGGGGCCCGACCATCAGCCAGACAGGCAGACAGGTAAGGCAAGATTTTTTGCCACCGCTGCTTGCAAGGTGCCGCAATGCTCACTATGAGACCCAAGGCCCCAGCGGGGGCAAAGCCAGGTTACCCCAAGCTATCAGCACATTATCACGCGGGTTAACATGGCACATCAAACAGCACAGAAATCCTCCCTCCTCATGACCGGGCTGCTGTGCAGCACGGCGCTCACTCTCTTTTCCGCAACAACAGGTTACGCGCAGGACGACACTGTCCTGTCGCTCGACCCCATCCTTGTGAAGCAGCGCGACAGCGATGGCGAAGCCGCTGACCGGGCGACGGCGGTCTATGTGGCGGATGCGGAAATCGAACGCGCCGCGATGGGCGATCTGAAAGACCTTTTTGCGGGAATCGCCTCGGTGTCGGTGGGCGGGGCAATCCCGGTGGCGCAGAAGATCTACGTCAACGGCATCGACATGCTGAAACTGGCGGTACAGGTCGACGGCGTGTCCCAGAACAACCGCGTGTTCCACCACGCCAGCGCCAATGCCTTTGACCCCGGCCTGATGAAATCCGTCCGGGTCGATCCCGGTGTGGCCCCGGCCGATGCAGGCCCCGGCGCTCTGGCCGGTCGGGTGGTGATGGAAACTATCGACGCCGAGGACATCCTGACCGACGGTCAGGCCATTGGCGGCAAAGCACGTCTCAGCTACGGCGAAAACGGCGATACCTTCGGCAGCTCTCTGACGCTGGCCGGGCAGGCAGACGGGTTCGAGATCCTGCTCTACGGCAAGCGCATGACCGGTGACGATTACACCGATGGCGCCGGCAACACGGTGGGCGGCACCCGCAGCGACCTGACCGCCGGCCTGTTGAAACTGGCCTATCAGACCGACGAAGGCCACCGGTTCGAGTTCTCGGGGCAGCAGATGCAGGACACCGCCCTGCGCAACCGCCGCGCCAATTTCGGCACCGCCTCCTTCAACCCACTGGACACGGTCTATGACACCAAACGCACGGTCTATTCGCTGCGCTACGAGGATGTGAACGGCGGCGGCAACTGGGATCCCTCGGCCACCATCGGGTTTTCCGAGAATGAGATCGGCAGCATCGGCACCACAGAAACCAGCGTGGGTGTGACCCGGACCTATTCCGCGACCTTCCAGAACCGGTTCCACCTGTCAGAGAGCGATACCATCACCGCCGGGGTGGACTTCCAGGACCAGAAAAGCACCGCAAGCGGCGATTTCTGGGGCAGCAATCGCCCCTCGGAACAAAGCCGGACCGTCGGCGTCTTTGCCCAGGCCCGCCTGCAACCCAGCGACCGGCTGAAGGTCTCCGCCGGTCTGCGCTATGACTGGAACGATTTTACCGGCCAGGACTTCGGCCAGAGCGGCAGCCCCTATCAGCAGGACAGCTCCGGGCTGAGTGGCAACCTCTCCATCGTCTATAGCGTCAATGATGCGCTGTCCCTGCGGGCGGGCTATTCCAACGTCTTTGGCGGGATCGGGGTCGAGGACAACTTCCTGTTCTTCCGCGACTGGGATTATTCGGCGCTGAAACCGCGCCGTGCCAGCAATGTTGTCATCGGCGCCGACTGGCAGAGCGGCAACTGGACCCTTGGCGCAGAAGCTTTCCAGACCAGGATCGACGACACCCGTGACGTCGCAGGCCCGGTGGTCACCAGCTATGATTTCGAAAGCCGGGGCTACAATCTGGGCGCCACCTATGGCTGGGAGGGCGGCTTTGCCCGGCTGACCTTCAGCGACAGCGAAACCCGCGTCAACGGCGCGCCCGCCTCCGGCTACTACCTGCTGGATTCCGGGGCCCCGATCGGACAGGTGCTGGCGCTTGAGGTGCAGCAGGAACTGCCTCAATGGAACCTGGTTGTCGGCGGCCATATCGACGCGGCCTTCGACTACGACCAGCAGCTGAATGAGGCCGAAGCCACAACCAAACTGGAGGGCTACGAGGTGCTGAACCTCTTTGCCGAATATCGCCCGGCAGCTTATGACAATGTCTCGATCCGCGCCGAGATCAACAACGTCTTTGACCGTCAATACGCCGACCGCGCCACCTATGGCGGCGATTATCCCGGCTTTGCAACGCTTAAGGAACCGGGCCGTTCGGTCTCCATCGTGGCCAATGTCTCCTT